>CAZULR010000067.1:0-10242 GCA_964621235.1 uncultured Acidimicrobiaceae bacterium | reverse complement strand
CGATGGCTACGCTGGACCGCTAATGGATGACGACCTGATCGCACTCGTGGTGTCCGACGCCTCGGAGCACATGACCAAGGCCGTAGAGCACACCCAGGCCGAGTTCAGTGCCATTCGCACCGGACGAGCCACCCCAGCCCTCGTGGAGCACCTGAAGGTGGACTATTACGGCACCGAGACGGAGCTCCGCCAGATGGCGGGGTTCAGCGTCCCCGAGGCCCGCCTACTGGTGGTGTCGCCGTACGACAAGAGCTCGCTCGGCGCCATCGAGAAGGCCCTCCAAGGATCGGATCTCGGCATCACCCCCTCCAACGACGGCACGGTCATCCGGCTGTCGTTCCCCATCCCGACCGAGCAGCGCCGCAAGGAGCTGGTCAAGGTCGTGAAGCAGAAGGCGGAGGACGGGCGGGTCACTGTGCGCAACATGCGGCGCAACGCCCGCCAGGAGCTCGAGGGCCTGCAGAAGGACGGCGAGCTGTCTTCCGACGAGCTCGAACGGGTAGAGAAGGAACTCGACAAGCTCACGCAGGACAACGTGGCGGCTATCGACCGCCTGCTCGCCCACAAGGAGCAGGAGCTCCTCGAGATCTGACGGCCGCCGGACAGCCGTCTGGCGACGACACCGGCCGGAATCCGGCCCGGCACTGACAGGGGCCGGACGGTAGGCCCGTTCCTTGGGAGGATGCAAGCAACGTGGACGATGGCCCGGACAAGGGAGACGACGACGTGACGGACGACCAGCTGTCGCGTCCGGAGCCGTCGAGCCCCTCCACCGGCGGTGTCCGGATCATCGGTGCCGAGACGGCCGCCGAGATCACCTCCGAGATCCCGATCGTGCCTCCGGCCCACATCGTGCCCGACGGCACCACGCACTCCTCGGTGCGGATCCTGGAGGAGCCGACCCCCGAGCCGACCGCCGGAGCGGTCGACGATGTGGTCGTCGGGGCGGCACCGGCCCCGGCGGCGACCGAGCTGCCCCACTGGACCGAGCCACCCACCGGACAGGTCCCTGCCGTCCTGTCCCGCGACGACGGCGAGCACAACGCCATCCTCCCTCCCACCTGGCGGGAGGGGGAGTCGGATTGGACGGCCCACGAGGAACAATTCGAGGCGTCCATGTTCGGCGACGAGCAGACTTCCCTCGGGGCGCTCGACGAGTCCGGTGAGGACGCCGCGGTCAGTCGCCCCTGGGAGTTCGACCTCGACTCGGTCCGGCCCGGCCAACCCGGACCCGGGGCATCCACCCACGACCCCATCACCGAACCCGTCGAGATCGTCCGCCAGTCCGATGCCCACGACGTGCCGCCCGACCCGGTGGTGCCCGAGGTACGCGCGGCCGGCGTGGGAGAGTCGACGTCGGTCTACTCCGTCGCGGAGATCGCCGCCGACGCCCCGGGAGGAGCGCCGGACAGCGGCGACGCACCGGACGGTGACGTCCCGGCCGTCGTCGCCGCCGCGACTGCCGTGACGGCTGAGGACCTCGTCGAGGGATCCGGTGACGACCTCGCAGACGCGGACGCCGGCCGTCCGTCGGGCACACCCCGGGTGGGTCGTGCGAGGCGGAGTGGCCTGCTGCCGGCCCGCTTGACGGCGAAGCGTCCCCACGGGGACGTCGTCCCCGTGTCCGAGCCTCTGGCCGCCGAGCCCCCCGGGGCGTCGGTGGCCGACGTCCCCGGTGCCGGCCGCCGCAAGGCGGGACTGGCGAGTCTGGCCGCCGCCGACCGTGCCGCCGACGAGCTGACCCCGGAGCCCGTGATCACGGAAGACATGACCGATGACGAGGAGATCGGTCCCCGGTTCCGTCGCCGGACGCGGGTTCCCCGGGACTCGGACCGCCCGCTTCGCTCGAGCGCCAACTACACGCCCGAGGTCACAGGAGGTGGTCCGCCCGCGCCCCAGCCGGCCCGCAGGCGCCGCGCCGACGAGGAGGGCGGCGGGAGCACCGGCCTCCGCGTCGGCACCGGAGTGGCGGTCGCCGTCGTCGCCCTGCTGGCCTTCAAGATCGGCACGGTCACCTCGGTGATCCTCTCGCTCATCGTGGTCACCTGTGCCGCCGGTGAGGCGTTCGCCGTGCTGAAGCGAGCCGGGTGGCGCCCGGCCACCCTGCTCGGCCTGGTGGGGACCGTTTCGTTGATGCTCGGGGCCTACAACAAAGGTGTCGCCGCGCTCCCGCTCGTGCTGGTGCTCATCGTCGCCTTCACGCTGCTCTGGTACCTGTTCGGCGTGGAGCGGGGCTCGGCGGTGGCCGGCACGGCCTCCACCCTGCTGGTGGTGGGCTGGGTCGGGCTCCTCGGCTCCTTCGCCGGGCTGCTCCTCTGCCCGTCGCTCTTCCCGGACCGCCACGGCATCGCCTTCCTCCTGGGGGCGATCATCGCCACCGTGGCCAACGACGTCGGCGCCCTGGTCGTCGGCCGCTGGATCGGCAGCCGTCAGCTCGCTCCCAACGTGAGTCCCAACAAGACGTGGGAGGGCCTGGCCGGAGGTGCACTGGCATCGATCCTGGTGTCCACGGTCGTAGTGGGGGCCATCCACCCCTGGTCCCCCGCCAACGCCGCCCTCCTCGGCGTGGTGGTCGCGGTGGTCGCACCCCTCGGCGACCTGTGTGAGTCGCTGCTCAAGCGCGACCTCAAGCTCAAGGACATGGGCACGGTGCTGCCGGGCCACGGAGGTGTGCTCGACCGGGTCGACGCCCTCATCTTCGTGCTGCCCGCCACCTACTATCTGGTCCGCGCGCTCAACATCGGGTGAACTTCGGGCAGGCTGGAGGGATGACCCCGCCGCCCGGTGCACCCGTCACCGCGTCCCGAGGGGTGGCCGGGGCCACCGACGGGACCGTCACCGTCAGCGTGGTCGGCTCGACCGGGTCGATCGGCACCCAGACACTCGACGTCGTCGCCCGGGACCCCGAGCGCTTCCGCGTGGTGGCACTCGGCGCCCAGCGCTCGGTCGACGTCCTGGTCGATCAGGCCCGTGCGTTCCACCCAGAGGTCGTCGCCGTCGGTGACGCGTCACTGGCCGGTGAACTCGCCCGTCGCCTGCCGGCGGGCATCGAGGTCCTGGCCGGACCCGACGGCCTGGCGGCGATCGCCACCGGGGCCGAGGTGGTGGTCAACGGCGTCGTGGGTTTCGCCGGGCTGTCCGTCACGCTGGCCGCCCTGGAGGCCGGCCGTCGTCTCGCCCTGGCCAACAAGGAGTCGATCATCGCCGGTGCACCGGTGGTCGCCGCCGTGCGCGACACACCGGGTGCTGAGCTGCTTCCCGTCGACTCCGAGCACTGCGCCATCCACCAGTGCCTGCGGTCGGGTAGGCCGGCTGACGTGGCCCGCCTGCTCCTGACCGCATCGGGTGGTCCGTTCCGCGGCCGGAAGGCCGACGAGCTCGCCGACGTCGGGGTCGACGAGGCGCTGGCCCATCCGACCTGGTCAATGGGCCCGAAGATCACCGTGGACTCCTCCACCCTGATGAACAAGGGACTCGAGGTCATCGAGGCCCACGAGCTCTTCGGCGTGCCGTACGACGCGATCGACGTGGTCGTCCACCCGCAGTCCGTGGTGCACTCCATGGTCGAGTTCGTCGACGGGGCCGTGGTGGCGCAGCTGTCGCTTCCCGACATGCGCCTGCCGATCGGCTACGCCCTGGCCTACCCGGCGCGACTGGCGGCACCGTTCGGAGTCATCGACTGGACCGAGCTGTCGGTGCTCGAGTTCGAGCCGCCCGACCGGGCGACGTTCCCGTGCCTCGACCTCGCCTACCGGGCGGGACGGGCCGGCGATCTGGCGCCAGCCTGGCTGAACGCCGCCAACGAGGTGGCCGTCGAGGCGTTCCTGGCCGGTCGCATCACCTGGCCGGCCATCGCCGACGTCGTCGCCGCCACCCTCGACCGCTACGAGGCAGGTGACCGGGGGACTGGACGGACGGTCGAGGACGTGCTCGACGCCGACGCCACCGCACGGCGACTCGCGGCAGCCGTGGTCGACGCGCGGAGCGCGTCATGAGCGTCACCGAGACCCGGTCGGTGCCCGACGACGCGCGGGACCCGGCCGAGCAGGTGCGCCTGGGCGGATCCGGCAAGTCCCCACGACGGCTGGCCGCCGAGCTCCTGGGTGCCGTCGTCGTGCTCGTGGCGCTCGCCGTGGCGACCGGCTACGTGGACCTGCTGATCGTCGTGGCCTCCATCATCGTGATCGTGATGCTCCACGAACTGGGCCACTTCCTGGCGGCCAAGCACGGTGGCATGAAGGTGACCGAGTACTTCGTGGGCTTCGGCCCCCGGCTCTGGTCGTTCCGGCGGGGGGAGACCGAGTACGGGATCAAGGCCCTGCCACTGGGCGGTTACGTGAAGATCCCCGGGATGACCAACCTCGAGGCGGTCGACCCGGCCGACGAAGGGCGCGTCTATCGGGACAAGCCCTTCCACGCGAGGCTCCTGGTGGCGGTGGCCGGCTCGACCGTCCACTTCCTGCTCGCCTTCGTTCTCCTCTGGGTGCTGCTGACCTTCGTCGGCGTCCCCAATTCGCACCAGGTCCAGATCCAGGGTCTGCACGCCGTCGGCGACCAGGCGAGCCCGGCCGGCGCCGGAGGCATCCGGTCCGGCGACATCGTGGTGTCGGTCGACGGCAAGGCCATCGGCGGCAACATTGATGCGCTGACGTCGGCCATTCAGAGCCACCCCGACCGGCCGTTGACCTTCGTCGTGGACCGCGCGGGCACACGGCGCACGCTGACCGTCACCCCGGTGAACGGACGGACCCAGACCGAGAAGGGCGCCGTGCCTCCCCCCGGCACCGCGCCCTACGGGCTGATCGGGATCAGCCTGGGCTCACCCGTCCAGACCCGTTCGCCACTGCACGCCGTCGCCTCCACCGGGTCCGAACTGGGCAGTGTGACCTGGGCCTCGGTGACCGGCATCGGTCACCTGTTCTCGCCCAGTGGCATCTCCCAACGCTTCAGCCAGGTCACCAGCGCCAAGGCGGCCAGCCAGGCCGCGGCCGACGGCACCCGGGCCCAGTCCATCGTCGGCATCGGCCAGACGGCCACCGACGCCCTGCAGGCCGGGATCGGCGACTTCCTCTACATCCTGATCGTCATCAACATCTTCTTCGGCGTCTTCAACCTCTTCCCGATGCTCCCCCTGGACGGCGGTCACGTGGCCATCGCCGTCTACGAGAAGATCCGCACCGGTCGCCGCAAGGTCATGTACCACGCCGACGTGGCCAAGCTGATGCCGTTCACCTGGGCGTTCATGCTGTTCCTGGCCATCCTCATCGTGCCCGCTCTCCTGACGGACATCCTCCACCCGATGGGCAACCCGTTCGGATAGGTCCGGAGCGGGGCTGGAGCTTCCGTTTCGGCCGACCGGGGGACGTCGGTGTGACCGCCGTCCCCGGGGCCGCCCCCCGGTAGCATCGGAGTCATGCCACACCCCCGAGGGAGCTTGACCGAGCGGCGGCCCACCCGCCGGATCCAGGTGGGTGACGTGCCCGTCGGCGGCGGCTCCCCGGTGACGGTCCAGTCGATGACGACCACCAAGACGGCCGACGTGGACGCGACGCTCACCCAGATCTACGCCCTGGCCGCGGCCGGCGCCGACCTGGTCCGCTGCACCTGCAACGAGGAGGAGGCGGCCGAGGGCCTGGCCTGGATTGTCCCCCGGTCCCCGGTGCCGATCATCGCCGACATCCACTTCCACGTGGAGATGGCGCTGGCGGCCCTCGAGGCCGGCGTCCAGGGACTGCGGCTGAATCCGGGCAACCTGCGCAAGCCCCACGAGATCAAGCTCGTGGCCGCCGAGGCCAAGGACCGGGGCGTGCCGATCCGGATCGGCGTCAACGCCGGCTCGCTGCACCCTGACCTGTACAAGAAGTTCGGCGGGGCGACTCCCGAGGCCCTGGTCGAGTCGGCCCGGATGGAACTCGCCTACTTCGCCGAGGTCGACTTCGAGGACGTGAAGATCTCGGTCAAGGCGTCGTCGGTGCCGCTGATGATCGAGTCCTACCGGCTCGCCTCGGAGACGTTCGACCACCCGCTCCACCTCGGGGTCACCGAGGCGGGCCCGCCCCCCGCCGGCCTGCTGAAGGGCACGGCGGGCATCGCCACCCTCCTGGCCGAGGGGATCGGTGACACCATCCGGTACTCGTTGACCGCCGATCCGGTCGAGGAGGCACGCGCCGGCCGCCAGCTGCTCGAAGCGCTCGGCCTGCGCGAGCGCAAGGGGCTCGACCTCATCGCCTGCCCGAGCTGCGGCCGTTCCGAGATCGACGTGATCGCGGTGGCCAAGGCCGCCCAGGAGGCCCTCGAGGACCGGAACCTGCCCATACAGGTCGCCGTGATGGGCTGCGTGGTGAACGGCCCCGGCGAGGCCCGCGAGGCCGATATCGGCATCGCCGCGGGCCGGAAGCGGGGCCACCTGTTCATCAAGGGCAAGATCGTCCGGGTCGTCCCCGAGGACGAGATGGTCGAGGCACTGGTCGCCGAGGCCGAGCGGCTGGTCGCCGAAGGGGTCGAGGCCCGACTGGCCGCCGCCGACGCGGGCGCCGAGGCGGAGGCCGAGGCCGACAGGCGGGACCTGCTCGACGCCAAGGGTGCGGACGCCAATGCGTCCGAGTCGAAGGTCGAGCTGATCCGCAAGCGCTTCGGTGATGAGGCTGTCCCGGCGGACTGATCGGGCGGCGGGCTCGCTGCCGCAGACGGGTACCGGGCATTCCGGCCCGTCGGGCCCGGCGCGGGCGCACCCCCGACCTCACGGGGACCCGGTGGCGTCCCGGTAGGATCTCCGCCCATGCGCATGTCCCGCCTCCTCGTCCGCACCCTGCGAGAGGCCCCGGCCGACGCCGAGGTGGTCAGCCACCAGCTGCTGGTGCGGGGCGGGTTCATCCGTCGCCTGGCGTCGGGCGTGTACACCTTCCTCCCCCTCGGACTCCGGGTCCTGCACAACATCGAGACCATCATCCGTGAGGAGCTCGACGCCGCCGGCTGCCAGGAGCTGCTCCTGCCGGCCCTGCACCCGCTCGAGCTGTGGGAGCAGAGCGGTCGGGCCGCGCTGTTCGGGAGCGACGCACTGCCCGCGATGCTGGTCGAGGGCCGTGGCGGATCGTTCGTGCTCGGGCCCACCCACGAGGAGGTGGTGACCGTCACGGTCGGCGCCGAGGTCGACTCCTACCGCCAGCTGCCGCTCACCGTGTACCAGATCCAGGTCAAGTTCCGGGACGAGGCCCGCCCCCGCTTCGGACTGCTGCGCACTCGGGAGCTGATCATGGCCGACGCCTACTCGTTCGATGTCGACAAGGAGGCCATGCAGGCGTCCTACGCCACGGTCTACGACGCCTACCTGCGGATCTTCGACCGGGTGGGCCTGGACGTGTCCCCCGTGGAGGCCGAGTCCGGCGCCATCGGCGGCGACGTCAACCACGAGTTCATGGTCCCCTCGTCGGTGGGGGAGGACCACTTCGTCCGGTGCGTGGCCTGCGGCTACGCCGCCAATGTGGAGGCAGCCGGACGCGGCGGCTTCGGCGACCCCGAGGCCCCCGCCGCCACGGCCCCCGCCCCCGTCGAGCATCACACGCCGGGACGACCCGGGATCGACGAGGTGGTGGCGTTCTTCGACGACCCGGCCATCACCCAGGCCGATCTGCTCAAGTCCCTGGCCGTGGTCGACGCCGGTGGCGACGCCGTGCTCGTCCTGGTGCCCGGCGACCGGGAGGCCCGCCTGCCCGGCGGATGGCGCCTCTTCGAGGAGGCCGACTTCGCGGCGCACCCGTCCCTGGTCAAGGGGTACATCGGACCCGGTGGACAGCAGGGCGCCGGTGTCACGGTGGTGGCCGATGTGGGGGTGGCCCGAGCCGGACCGTGGATCACCGGGGCGAACCGGGCCGACCACCACCTGAGCGGCGTACTCCTCGGCCGCGACTTCGAGGTGGATGCCTGGGGCTCGTACGCCGAGGTGGTGACCGGCGACGCCTGCCCACGTTGCGGTGCCGAGGTGGACCTGGTCCGCTCGGTCGAGGCGGCCCACACGTTCCAGCTGGGGACCAAGTACTCCGACGTGATGCCGGGGGCCAACTTCGTGGCCGAGGACGGCACCGAGGCCGTTTTCGCCATGGGCTGCTACGGCATGGGGGTGTCGCGGCTGCTCTCGGTGGTGGCCGAGGAGTGCCACGACGACAAGGGTCTCGTGTGGCCCGCCGCCCTGGCGCCCTTCCAGGTCCACCTGGCCGCGCTGGGCGCCGGACGGTCCCCCGAGGTCGCCGAGGCGGCCGACGCCCTGTACGACCGACTGGTGGCGTCCGGCGTGGAGGTCCTCTACGACGACCGGGACGTGTCACCCGGGGTCAAGTTCGCCGACGCCGACCTGCTCGGGATCCCCGTCCGCCTGGTGGTCGGGGGCAAGGGCGTGGCCCGGGGCATCGTCGAGTGGCGGTCCCGGGCCAGCGGTGACGAGCGGGAGCTGCCGCTCGACGCCCCCGTCGAGGCTCTGCTGGCCCCCTGACCGGCGCCGGGCGTTCCCCGGCACCGCCCACGCTGCCGCCTGGGAGGGGGCACCGGAGGACCAGGTCAGGGTCCCACCGGGCTGCCTGCACTGCTATACTTTCCTATCTGCCGTTCGGTTGGGGTGTAGTGACGCTGACGAGGCGTGGGCGGTCAGCCCACGCTTTTGTTTTGGTCTGAAACACCCTTCCGGAGGCGCAGGTCAGGTCGGGACCCCCGGGTCCGCGGCCCGAGACACCAGCACGAACGCGACCGGCGACAGACGAGCACACGGGAGAGGAGGCAGCGCAGATGGTCGAGGATCTCTTCGCCGAACTCCAGCCCGTGGTGGCCGACGCCGGCCTCGAACTGGTCGATGTCGAGATGAAGACCGGTGTGCTCCAGGTCACCGTCGACCGCGAGGGCGGCGTGGACCTCGAGGCCCTGACCGACGCGAACCGTGCGGTCTCGACGCTGCTCGACGAGCTCGATCCCATCCCGGGCCGCTACTCCCTCGAGGTCTCGAGTCCGGGGATCGAGCGGCCGCTTCGCACGCCCGCCCACTTCGCCAAGGCGCTCGGCGCCACGGTGACGGTCAAGACCCGTCCCCAGGTGCCGGGGGAGCGACGGTTGCGCGGCACCCTCCTGGGCTCCGACGACGAGGGCTTCACCCTCGCCGTCGAGGGGTCCGACGACGAGCCGGTGCGACTCGCCTACAGCGACATCGACCGGGCCCGCACGGTGTTCGTGTGGGGTGGGCAGGACACGCCGGGCAACCCCGCCGCCAGGAAGCCGGGCGCCAAGCCCGGCGGCAAGCCCACGGGCCAGAAGCAGACGCAGAAGAGGAAGCAGGTCGTGACCCCATGAGCAAGACGAACTTCGAGTTCCTCGATGCACTCGGCCAGATCGCCCGCGACAAGGGGATCTCCGTCGAGACGCTGCTCGACGCCCTGGCCAACGCCCTGGTCGCCGCCTACAAGCGCCGTCCCGACGCCGCCGAGGAGGCGGTCGTAACGATCGACCCCGACTCGGGCGAGATCCGGGTCTACGGCCAGGAGCTCGACGAGGACGGCAACGTCATCCGTGAGTGGGACGACACGCCCGACGACTTCGGCCGGATCGCCGCCCAGACGGCCAAGCAGGTCATCCTCCAGCGCATCCGGGAGGTCGAGCGCGACCTCAAGTACGAGGAGTACGCCGGGCGCGAGGGTGACATCGTGACCGGCATCGTCCAGCAGACCGACAACCGGTACACGCTGCTGGACCTGGGCAAGGTCGAGGCGCTGCTGCCGCAGGCCGAGCAGGTCTCCTATGAGCGCTATGAGCACGGCGCGCGCCTGAAGGCGTACATCGTCGAGGTGCGCAAGACGACCAAGGGCCCCCAGATCGTGGTCAGCCGGAGCCACCCCGGCTTGATCAAGCGGCTGTTCGAGCTCGAGGTCCCCGAGATCTCGTCGGGCGCCGTCGAGATCAAGGCGGCCGCCCGTGAGCCCGGCCACCGCACCAAGATCGCCGTGTGGTCGAACGACCCCAACGTGGACCCGGTCGGTGCCTGCGTGGGCGCCCGGGGCTCCCGCGTCCGGATGGTCACCAACGAGCTGCGGGGCGAGCGCGTCGACGTGGTGCCGTACTCCGACGACCCCGTCGAGCTGATCCAGTCCGCCCTGGCCCCGGCCCGTGTACGAGAGGTGCGCCTCGACGACGACACCGGGACGGCCACCGTCATCGTGAGCGACTACCAGCTGTCGCTGGCCATCGGCAAGGAGGGGCAGAACGCCC
>CAZULR010000066.1:0-10244 GCA_964621235.1 uncultured Acidimicrobiaceae bacterium | reverse complement strand
CCTTGGCGATGCGCCGCTTGTCCATCTCGGCGACCCGCAGCTCCCATTCGCCGAACCGGTGGGTCTCGCCCTCCAGCGGAATGTGTCCGAAGGCGTCGAACAGGTAACCCCCGAGCGTCACGTACTCGCCCTCGGGCAGTTCGATCCCCAGTCGGTCGGCCAGGTCGTCGATGCTCATCCGACCGTCCAGGAGCCAGCGCCGGCCGTCGACCCGGACGACGTCGGGCTCCTCGTCGGTGTCGAACTCGTCGGGCAGGTCACCCACCAGGGCGCCCAGCAGGTCCTTGACGGTGAGGACGCCCTCGACCCCGCCGTGCTCGTCGACGACCACGGCGAAGGCCCGGCGCTGGCGTCGCATCTCGGCGAGGACGTCGAGGACCAGGCGCGACTCCGGCACCAGGAACGGCTGGCGGAGCCGACGCGAGATGTCGATCGGATCGGGCGACCGCGCCCCGTCCTCGGTGGCCCCGACCGTCCAGCCGGCCCGGAAGAGATCGTTCACGAACAGGACGCCGATCAGGTCGTCGAGGTTCTCCCCGCAGACCGGAAAGCACGAGTGGCCCGTCTCGCGGACCGCCTGGGAGACGCTGTCGACGGTGAGGGGGATGGTCAGCGCGGCCACGTCGACCCGTGGGGTCATGACCTCCCGGACCGCGGTGTCCCGCAGGTCGTGGAGGGCGTCGATGATGAACTGCTCCTGGGCGTCCGCCCCGTCGACGGGCAGCCCGGGGGCGTCCGGTCCCGTGGGTGCCTGGGCGGGGTCGCGTCGGCGTGACCGGCGGCCCGGTGTGCCCTCGGGCTGGACTTCATGGCGACGGAACACGGACAACGCGGTGACCCGGTCTGTTGGCGGTGGGCCGTCAGGCGCCGGACGGGGCGGCGACGACCGACAGCGGTGTGTAGGACTCGTCGTAGTAGGTGCCACCGGCCAGGAGGGCGGTGACGGCCCGGCGGAGCCGGATCGGGTCGAGCGGCTTGACCAGCCAGCCCTCGGCCCCCGACCGCCGGGCGAGGAAGACGTCAGGGCGGCGGTCCAGCAGCATCAGCACCGGCACGTGCCCGATCTTGTCGTAGGAGGCCTCGAGGTGGAGCTCCAGCGTGGTCGCCATGCCCCCCATGTTGCCCATCTGCATGTCGACGATGACCAGGTCGGGAAGCGCCTCGGTGACCAGTTCGACGACTTCGGGCCCGGAGCGGGCCTCGACGATGGTCACGTCCGGATTGCCGGTGGTGGCGGCGATCTCGGCCCGCACGGTCGGGGCGTCACTGGCCACGAGGATGGTCGGCACCCTGGAGAGGTTAGCGCCGACCGGGCACCGGGCTCCACGCCGGACGGCCGGGGCGCCGGGAGGGGTGGGCCGAGCTGGTCCCGCTCAGTCCGGGGCGTCCGCTCCCGAGCCGTCCGCCGCGAAGAGGAGGTCGGCCACGTGTCCCAGCCCGTCGAGGTCGTGGACGTCGGTGTTCAGCAGCGGGACCCGGTAGACGGGGGCCGGGGCCACCTGGGCCACGAGGGACGCGTACATCGACTCCTCGCGGTCCGAGGCGAGCGTATAGCCGGTGAGGTTCTCCACCAGGTCGGCCAGCGCGGCGTCGGTCCCGCTCCCGGAGTGGGTGACACGGTCCCCGTATGGCGCGAGCTCGGCCAGCTGGTCGTCGGAGGCGAAGCGCGGCTGGACCCGGTTGACGATCAGCGCCGTGGCCGACATTCCCGATTCGTCCAGCTTGCCGGCGAAGTGGACCGCCTCGTCCACGGAGTCCGGGCGGGGCGAGGCCACGAGGACGAAGGCCGTGCCCGGCTGGACCAGCAGCTCCCGGACCCGGGCCGCCCGCAGACGGAACCCCTCCTCCATCCCTTCGAAGGCCTGGAAGAACGCCACGGCGTCGTGGACGATGTCGGCACCGGCCACCTTGGACAGGGTCCGCAGCAGCGCCTGGGCCGCCACCCCCATGAAGCGCAGGCCGACCCGGGTCGGGGCCATCAGCGCCTGGAAGACCCGGTTCTCCAGGAAGTGCGTCAGCCGGCGGGGCGCGTCGAGGAAGTCGAGGGCGTTGCGCGACGGTGGCGTGTCGACGACCACGACGTCGAACCCACCTTCCTCGACCAGTTCGTGGAGCTTCTCCATGGCCATGTACTCCTGGGTGCCCGACAGGGTCCCGGTCAGGTTCCGGTAGATGCGGTTGACCCGGATGTCGTCGGCCTGCGCCTCGGAGTCCGAGTAGCGGGAGATCAGGTCGTCGAACGTGCCCTTCGGGTCCAGCATCAGCGCGTGCAGCTCGCCGGGCCAGTCCCCCTCGATCCGGGTGGGACTGTTGGAGAGCTCGTCGACGCCCAGGGAGTTGGCTAGCCGCCGCGCCGGGTCGATGGTCACCACGCAGGCGGTGCGCCCCAGGCGGGCCGCCTGCAGGGCGATGGCCGCCGACGTGGTGGTCTTGCCCACGCCGCCCGATCCGCAGCAGATGACGATCGACCGGTGGCGCACGACGTCGTCGATGCTGACCGGCCCGCCGTCCGGTGCCGGCTGCAGAGGGGCCGGCGGGGTCACCGGGCCACCGCGTCCGGCTCGTGCAGGGCCTCGATGCCGCGGCCCAGCGCCTGGCTGAGGGTGTCGAGCTCGAGTGGTCCGATCGAGCCGGTGAACAGGAACGGGACCCGGAGCTGGGGGAGGGGGAGCTCGCCGGCCAGCCGGACGACCTCCCGCTCCTGGAGCTCGTGGCGACGCTGGCGGAACCGGCGGGCCGCCTCGAGGGCGTCGACCAGTGCGGGCTCGAGGGTGGCGGTGGCGACGGTCTCGGCAGCCGGCGTGTCCAGGCTGGCGATCGGCGGGTAGCAGGCGTTGACGATCACCGGGCCGAGGGCGATGCCCACCCGGTCCTCGAGCTGGTAGGCCGCCTCCACGACCTCGTTGACCGGCATCTCCTCGGGGAGGGTCACGAGGGCGACCTGGCAGCGCCGGGGGTCCGACAGCAGGGCGACGACATCGGCGGCCTGGGCCCGGATGGGTCCGCCCCGGGCGGCGTCGAGGAGCCCGGCGGCCGACGACAGGAAGGTCATGGTGTGGCCGGTGGCCGGTGCATCGACCAGGACCAGGTCGGCCAGGCCCTGCTGCTCGATCTGCTTCACCTTGCCCAGCACCAGGATGTCCCGGATCCCGGGGATCGCCCCGGCCACGATGTCGATGATCCCGGACGACAGGAGGCGCTTGGAGAAGCGCTTCATGCCGTGGTCGTCGAGGTACTCGAGCAGGGCGTCGTCCGGGGTGATCGTGCGTGCGTGGACGGTGCCGGGCTCGAGGGGCGCCCGCGAGTCGGTGCGGCCCTCGCCGAGCTCGGTGGCGCCGGCGGCGTGGAGCACCTCACCGGCATAGCCGAGGGCGCCGGAGCCGCCGAATGCGGTGCTGACCCCGGGTCGGCCCTCGAGCTCGATGACCAGGACGGAGAGGCCGGACCCGGCGGCCAGATGGGCCAGTGCGGCGACCATGGTGGTCTTGCCCACGCCGCCCTTGCCGGCGACGATCATGACCCGGCTCTGGCTGCAGAAGGAGCGGATGTCCATGACGCCCCGAGCGTAGTGGCAGGCCCCGGTCGCCCTGCTCCGTCGTCTGGCGACCCCGGATCGCCACCCTCGGCGCGAAAGTGGCAGAAAATGGCGCAAAACCTGTCGTGACCTCTTGTTTCCGAAAGGGGTGGAGAGTACGTTCCAACTCGTCAGGATGCACCGAAGGGGGAATCGGGCTGTGGAGCAGTTGATGGATTCATGGCAGCTGAAAGCTGCATGCCGTGGGCCGCAGGCGGAGATCTTCTTCCCTCCGGCCCATGCCGAGCGCAAGGAGGAGAAACTCCAGCGCGAGGAACGGGCGAAGTCGATCTGTGCGACGTGCTCGGTCCGGGTCGAGTGCCTCGAGTACGCGGTCCGGATCCGTGAACCACACGGGATCTGGGGCGGTCTCAACGAGATGGAGCGGCGCCAGTACGCGGAGCGGCGCGTCGGCTGAAGCCGGGACGTCGGCGGGTGGTGCGGCGGCAGGTCGGCGGCGTGCGGTCCGCCTCAGGAGCCGGTTGACGCGGCCGGCCGGCTGAGGCCGAGGGCGGTGTCCGCCAGCAGCACGCCCCTGGACTGGCACACCGACGCGGGCTGCTGACCGGTGGCCGCGCAGATCCCGGCCGACAGCTGGTTGGCGACGGCCAGGACCGCCTGCCCTGTCGGGGGTGTCGTGGTGCCGGTGCCGGCGACGGACGGGCCCGGGGTGGGACTGGCCGCCGCATCGGCGATCTGGGCCTGGGACTGGCCGGCCAGCAGCGCCGGGCTGAATCCCGAGGTGGTGGTCGCCAGGCGACCGGCCACGTCCAGGAACGGGGTGCCGCCGGCCGACAGGCCCCCGGCCAACGGGGCGGTGCGGGCCACCACGGCGGCCTGCGCCGGGGTGAGACGGGCGAGGCGCCGGAAGGTGCCGTCGGGCCCGGCCTGGTCCGAGAACAGCTCCACGCCCGTCAGGGCGACCCACCTGCTCGTGTAGGCGACCCCCACGAAGCTGAAGGTGGCTGTCGAGGGGAAGACGGTCTGGGCCGAGGACACGGCGTCGTGCAGCGCGGTGAACTTGCCGAACCGGGCCAGGGCCACGACCAGCGGCCACCGCTCCGCGGCGCAGAACGGGCAGTACTCCGCGCCCACGAACAGCACCTCCGGCTTGCCGCCGACGGTCAGCGGCGGCTGGCCGGACAGGACGGTGGGAGGCGTCAGCACGGTGCCGGGAGCCGTCGCCCCGGCGGCGTCGAAGGTGGAGGTCGGCACCGAGGACAGGGTGGCGAGGACGGCGGGTGACGTGACCGCGGGCATGGCCGGCGCGGTGGGCGACGACACGTGGGTGAGGGCATAGGTGACGAGGCCGACGGCCCCCAGGAGGATCACGACCACTGCGCCCCAGGCCAGTCGAGCGGACCGGCCGGGTCGTCCCTCAGCCACGGGGCGCGCGGTGCCGGATCAGGGCTCGTCGCCGTCCGCGGGCGCCGCTTCCGGTTCGCCGTAGCCGGGGGCGAGCACGATCGGCGAGGCGGTGGCGATGATGATGAACAGCAGGAGCGTGGCCACATGGACGCTCGAGCACCACAGGCAGATGGCCTTGATGATGAAGAGCTCGGCCGAGATCAGGTAGATGATCATCCCCACCCCGGTGACCGACAGGGCCAGTCGTGCCAGGTGGACCCAGCGCTGCGACGAGCGCCAGAGGGGGGGCAGGCAAAGCACCAGCATGGGGATGAAGAAAGCGAGCCCCAGCATGGCCACCGGGATGCCGAGGATCTCGGACTGCGGGCTCTGGGTCACCTTCTCGCAGTTGAACGTCGCGCTGTGGACGCACGCCAGCGCCTTCGGCTCGAAGTGGGTGATGGTCAGGTAGATCGACGCGCCTAGGCCGTAGACGGACAGCAGCAATGAGGCAATCGGTTGCCACCGGAGGGCGGGCACGGAGGGAGGTCGCTCCGACTCAGCTGGCCGAGATCCCGAGCGCCTTGGCCGCGGCCTGGACGCCGGAGGACGTGCAGACGCTGCCTGGCTGTCCGTGGGAGGCATTGCAGATCCCGGCCGACATGTAATTGCCGGTGGTCAGGATCGCCTGGGTCACGGGGTTGGTCGGGTCCGACAGGCTGCCGGAGATGTCGGTCCAGGTGAGGCCGGCCAGGATCTGGGGGTCGTAGCTCGCCCCGGAGAAGAGCAGCGAGTTGTTGATGTCCACGAACGGGAACGAGATCGACCCGTTGGAGCTGCCGTTGGGCAGGTACTTGGAGGAGCTGTACTTGGCCAGGATCTGACTCTCCTCCTTGGTCGGGTTCTGGAGGTTGGTGTACTGACCGGGGCTTCCCGACACCGGGATGTTCGTGTACTGCTCGATCGCCTTGAACGTGATGTACGGGCTGTCGAGCGTGGCACCGTGGAAGCTGAAGGTGTGGGTGGTGGCATCCACGTCGACGTGGGACGACGCCGTGATCTGCAGGTTGCTCCAGGTGCCGAAGCGGGCAAGGGCGGCGGCCATGGCCCAACGCTCGGCGGCGCAGTAGGGGCAGTACTCGGCGCCGTAATAGAGCATCGCCGGGCTCTTGCCGTTGAGCGACATGTCGGGCTGCCCCGTCAGGACGGTCGGCTTGGCCACCGAGGTGTCGCTCACGCCGACCTTGTCCCAGGTCGACGTCGGGATCGTGGTCACGTCGTGGACCACCTGGGCGGGCGCCGGCGTCACCGGGGTGTACGACAGGTCCTGCGTGTTCGACTTGGTGGCGTTCACGATGAAGAGGGTGCCGATGATCACGACGACGAGGGCGACGGCGCCCCAGGCGATGTAGAGGCCGGTGCGCGAGGAGCCCGCTCCGGCGGCGGCCGGCTTGCCCCCAGGCTTGCCGCCCTTGCCCGGTGGCTTGGCCGCCACCGGCCGGCTGGCTGCCCGGCTCTTGTCCTTGGCGCTCTGGCTGCCCCCGCCGGTCGGCTTGGGCTTGGGCGTGTTGCCCCCGGTGACGGGACTTTTCTGCTTGTCGGCCATGGGTCTGAGGTCCTCGCTTCGTCAGAACGTCGAAGGGAGCGTAACGTGTCCGGCCCACCGCATGGGGTCGCCGGTCGCCCGTCCCCGGGGCGCCCGGACGTCGGGGGCGCCCGCCGGTGCCTAACATGGACATATGGAGAGTGGCGCATCGGCGCAGGTCGGATCCGGTGGAACCGGTTCCGATGGTCGGCTGTCGAACACGGTGCCGTTCGTTCCGGACGGTCCGGGGGACGGCGCTGGGCGGGTCCCGACGCGCCGCGCCGTCGAGTGGCGGACGACGGCGGTCGACGGTCGACGGGTCCATTACGGGGTGGTCGGTACCGGGCCCCTTGCCCTCTTCCTCCACGGGTGGGGGCTCCGTCCCAACGCCTACGCCCGGGCCATCGAGGCGATGGCCGCCGCCGGCTGCCGGGTGGTGGCCCCCTGCCTGCCCGGCTTCGGGGGCACTCAGGAGCTGAACCCCGACGATCGGACCTTCCCTGGATACGGGGCGTGGGTCGGCCGCTTCTGCGACGCCGTCGGACTCGGCGACCTCGCCCTGGTGGCGGGCCACTCGATGGGGGGCGGGGTCTCGACGGCCTTCGTCCACCAGCGCTCGGACCACGTGGGCTCGCTCCTCCTGGCCAACGCCATCGGGGGCCCCACCTGGGCACTGTTCCCCAACGAGGTGCGGACCATGGTCCAGCGCCCGTTCTGGGACTGGGGCCGCCACTTCGGCAAGGACCTGCTGCAGTCGCCCCGCGACCTGCGGATGCTGCCCACCCTCCTCGAGGACTTCATCCCCAACCTCGTCCGGAACCCGCTCGGGATGGTCCGGACGGGTGAATTCATCCGCAAGGCGGACCTGGTGGCCGAGGTGGGCGACATCGCGTCCCGGGGGATCCCGGTGACCGTGGCATGGTCCGACCGGGACGGACTGGTGCCCCGTTCGGCCTTCGACGACCTGCGACGCGCCGCCGGCGTCGAGGGCGTCGTCGTCGAGGGGTCCCACGCCTGGCTGATCGCCTCGCCGGAGGGTTTCGGGGAGCTGGCCATCAGCGCGCTGGTCGACGCCCGGTCGACCGGGGACCCGTCCGACGGCGTGGCCATCCCCCTGGGATAGCCCGCCAACCGGTCGAGGTGGCACCACCGTGCCTCGACCCCGCTCCAGGGGCCCGGGGGTAGCGTGAGGCGCATGGCCGTACCCCTGCGTGAAGCCGCCACCGTGATGCTCGTCCGGGACGCCCACGACCCGCTCGGCCGACCCGCCATCGAGGTGTGCATGCTGCGGCGCAACCTGGCCAGCGAGTTCGTGGCCGGGGCCTACGTCTTTCCGGGCGGATCCGTCGACCCCGAGGACCGGGGCGACGCCGCCGACCAGCTCTGCCGCGGCCTGTCCGACGACGAGGCGAGCGAGATCCTCGGCGTCGGGTCGGGCGGCCTGGCCTTCTGGGTCGCGGCGCTGCGCGAGTGCTTCGAGGAGGCCGGCGTGCTCCTGGCCCAGCCCCGCGACGCCGACCGGGGCACCGACCTGCTCGACACGTCCGACCCGGCCGACCGGGCCAGGTTCGAGTCACACCGGCTGGCGATCAACGAGGGGCGGACGGGCCTGCTCGACGTGTGCCGGGTCGAGGGCCTGGTCCTGGTCGTGGACGCCGTGCACTACGTGAGCCACTGGGTGACCCCGGAGCTGGCGCCCCGGCGGTACGACACCCGGTTCTTCGTGACCACCGCACCGCCCGGGCAGGTCGCCCGCCACGACGACGGCGAGACCATCGCCACGATCTGGGTCCGCCCCCTGGACGCCCTCGACCGGTTCGACGCCGGCGAGATCGAGCTGCTGCCCCCAACCGTCGACTGCCTGCAGAAGCTGGCGCTCCACTCGTCGACGGAGCGGGTCATGGCCTGGGCCCGGGAGGTCACCGACGTCCCGACGATCCTCCCCATCGTCCTGATCGAGGACGGGCAGCTGCTGGTGCTGCGACCGGGCGACGACGGCTACGAGCAGGCCCTGGAGGACCGGATGGCGTCGTCCGACCCCATCTCCCCGGAGCTCACCCAGGCGGCGCGTGCCGCGTGGGGCCCGAAGGCGGGCCAGGCCTAGTCAGGCGGTGTCGCCGGCGGCCACGGCCGCCTCCACGCGCTCGAGCATCCGGGCGCTGCAGCCGTCCATCGACGCGGTGGCCGGCGGGTTGGCCAGCAGTGCGTCGGCGATCCGGGCGAACTCCACGGCCAGCGGCTGGTCGTCGTCGAGCGCCACCGGGGTCCCGGCGTCGCCACCGGCCGCCACCGACGGATGGAGCGGCACCCGACCGAGCAGGGGCACGCCGATGTCGGCGGCCAGGCGGTCGCCGCCGCCCGAACCGAAGAGCGAGTAGGACGTCCCGTGCTCGCAGGTGAAGTCGCTCATGTTCTCGATGACGCCCGTGACCTGGAGGTAGCCCTTGCGCGCCATGTCGGCGGTGCGGGCGGCGACCTTCTGTGCCGCCTCCGGGGGCGTGGTGACCACGAGGACCTCGGTCCGGGGCATCATGCGGGCCAGGCCCATCTGGATGTCGCCCGTGCCCGGCGGCATGTCGATGAGCAGGATGTCGAGGTCGCCCCAGTGGACGTCCTCGAGGAATTGCTGGACGGCCCGGTTGAGGATCAGACCCCGCCACATGATCGCCTGCCCCTCGTCGGCCAGGAAGCCCATGGACAGGACCCGCAGGGTGCCCTCGCCCACCCGGCGCTCGAGCGGGACCATCTTCTTGTCCCGCGCCTCGATGTCGCCCTGCATGCCCAGCAGGCGGGGAACGCTGAACCCCCAGATGTCCGCGTCGAGCACGCCGACGGTCAGGCCGCGTCGGGCGAGCGCGACAGCCAGGTTGACGGTGACCGAGCTCTTGCCCACCCCGCCCTTGCCCGAGGCCACGGCCACGACCCGTGCCGTGCCCGGGATGTCGGTGGGGGCCGGATCGTCCTGGGCGATCTTCCGGGCCCGCGCCATGACCGCCCGCTTCTGGTCGGGGTCCATGACGCCCGTCGTGACGACGACCGACCCGACGCCGGGGAGCGCCCCGACGTGGAGGTCGACGTCCCGTTGGATCTGGCTCCGCAGCGGGCAGCCGGCGATGGTGAGGGCCACCTCGACGGTGACCTCGGACCCGTCGAGGTGGATGTGCGTGACCATGCCGAGGTCGACGATGTCGGCGCCCAGCTCGGGGTCGCGCACGTGGCGCAGGGCGTCGCGGACCTCGTCCTCGGTGGGGGTGGACCTGTCCTGGTCGATGTCGGTCCTGGTCACAGCTGGAATTGTACCGGTGCGGCTGATCCCACCGGTCGGTGGTCCACCTCTACCGGGCCGGGGAGTCGCCGACCCGGTGATCCGGAGGGACCGCGCCGGTGGGGCGAACGGCCGATGCTGTACCGCCCGGGGGCGGTGCCGGGTACGATCGGGGGCACACCGCCGCCGTCCCGGTCCGCGGAGCGCACCACCAGGATCTCGACAGGACGGTCATCCGTCCCGTGACCAATGAGGAGCAGCGATGAGCTCGACCATGCAGAACGTCACCATCGGCAAGAAGCCCAACCCCGTCACCCTCACGGATGTGGCCGCGGCCAAGGTCGCCGAGCTGCTCTCCGAGGAGGACACCCAGGAGCTGGCCCTGCGCGTCGCCGTCCGGCCCGGTGGCTGCTCGGGCTTCAGCTACGAGATGTTCTTCGACGCCGACGTGGCCGAGGACGACGTGGTCCGCG
>CAZULR010000065.1:0-10267 GCA_964621235.1 uncultured Acidimicrobiaceae bacterium | reverse complement strand
CCACCACGACCACCACGGCCACCACGACGGCGCCCACGCCCCCCACGCCGCAGGACCTTCCCATCACGTCGCAGGGCGGTCGATAGGACCCCTGGGCGACGGTCCCAGGTCGGCGGGCGGGCCTGCCGTGTGGCGGCCACCGCGTCCACTATCGTCTGCTGGCGTGCCGCAGGCGGACGCCAGGTGAGTGAGACGATCGTCGAGGACCCCGCAGCGGCGGGGCTCCAGGGGCGCTCGACCGCCGCCGACGGCGATCGGCCCCGACACGCGCACGCCGCCCCGCCGCGTTCACGCGCTGGCCTGAGCGCCTACCTGGCCTGGTCCGTCGCCGCGCTTGCGGTCCTGTGGGGCATCGCCGTGCGGTGCTGGTACCTCTTCCACCGCCCGGTCAACGGTGATGAGTCGATCGTCGGGCTCCTGGCCAACCAGATTGCCCACGGCCACTTCTCGGCGTTCTACTGGGGACAGTCCTACGGAGGTGGCGAGCCCTACCTGGTGGCCGTGCTGTTCCGGATCTTCGGCTCCAGCACCTGGGCCCTGGAGGTGGTGCCGGTCCTGCTGGCGGCCGTCTCGGGCGTCCTGACCTGGCGGGTGGTCCGCCGCCTGGTGCCCGATCCCTCCCTGGCCCTCCTGGCGGGCGCCCTGGTGTGGGCCTCCCCGCTGACGGCCCTGTCCAACTCCACCCTCGAGCTCGGCTTCCGCGGGCTGACGATGGTCTGCTCCCTCGGCATCCTGCTGCTGGCGCTCCGTATCCTCGACGGCCGGCGGACCCTGGTCGAGTTCGTGGCCCTCGGGGTGGTGGCCGGCGTCGGGTGGTGGAGTTCCCCCGAGATCATCTACTTTGGCCTGCCCGCCGGACTGATCCTGGTCTGGGCCGTCCTTCGGGACACCGACGACGGGAAGGCCCGCCGCTGGGTGGGTCGCCTGGCGGTCGTGGTGGGAGCCGGCATCGTGGGCTCGCTGCCCTGGCTGTGGGCGAACGCCCACTCCCACCTCCAGTCGCTGCGGTCCAGCTCCTTCAACCTCCCGCCCGGGTCCCCGGGATACAGCGGGAGAGTGCACCTCTTCTTCGAGTACAACATCCCCCTACTGCTCAACCTGCGCGCCCAGGGGAGCGGTGCCTGGTTGTGGACCCGGTCCACGTCGCTGGTGGTGCTGGTGGCCTTCGCCGTCGTCTTCGCCGCCGCCCTTTGCCTGTGCCTGCTGCGCGACGTCAAGAGCCGCATCATCGCGGTGGCCGTACTGGCCTTTCCGTTCCTCCTCGCCCTGTCGCCGGCCTCGTGGTACTGGGGCGACGGACGCTACGTGGACTTCATCGTGCCACTGCTGGCGATGACGCTGGCCATCGGCTGCGCCGAGGCGGCCCGGCGCCTGGCCGGACGCCGCGACGGCGAAGCCCGCGCATCCCGGCGAGCCGTGGCGCTGGGTCGGGTGGCCCTGGCGGTCGTCGTCTCGTGCCTCGTGGCGGTGGAGGTGGTCGACGTCTCCCGGACGGTCACCACACTGTCGTCGTACGCGGCCAACTGGCGGGACCCGAACGGCCCGGCCATGCATGCGGTGAACGTGCTCGAGGCGAACGGTGTCCACTACGGCTACGCCGACTACTGGGTGGCCTATCCGCTCACCCTCCTGAGCGACGGCCGGCTCCGCATCACCACGGCGGGCGCCGACCCGGACCGCTGGCAGGCGATGGACGCGGAGGTCCAGGCGAGCCCATCGCCCGCCTGGCTGTTCGTCACTCCCGACGCGCCGGCCATCGAGCAGTTCGCGTCGACCCTGGCCATCCAGGGCCCGAACGGGATGTCCCAGGCGCAGTTCGAGGCGGAGCTCCACCACCTGGGCGTCCCGTACCGGGTCGTGGACGCCGGGCTCGTGACCGCCGTCATTCCCGACCGAAAGGTCGCACCCTCCGCCGTGGGCCTCGGCCGCCCCTCCACCTGATCGAGCGGTCAGTCGTCAGTCCCGGCCACCCAGTGCCGGAGGATCGACAGGCCGACACTGCGGTCGCATGTCCACGGATCCCGGCCGAACCAGCACATCCAGTCGGGTGGACGACATGTCCCATCCTGAACCGAGGAATTCCAGCCCGAGTCATCCAGGTAGGGGGCCGGTCCAGATCGCTAGTCTCTCCCGATGGCCCGGGCCGACGAATGGACCGTGGTACGACACCTGGCGGAACTGCCGCAGAATGTGGTCGACCTCTACGAGCGCTTCGTCGAGGTCGTGTCCGCCTGCGGTCCCTACGGCCTCTCCGTGACCAAGACGGCCATCGCCTTCAAGGGCTCGCATCGGGGCTTCGCCGGAGCAAAGCCCTGCCGGACGTCACTCGACGGATTCCTCGACCTGCAACGACAGGTCGAGGACGACAGGTTCCACCGAGTGTCGCCTTACACGAAGAAGCTCTACGTCCATCACTTCCGGCTTGCGGAGCTCGCACAGCTCGACGAATCATTCGTCGGCTGGGTCGAGGAGGCGTACGCCGTGGGCTGCGGAGCCCACCGGCAGGCGAACTAGCCACAATCGTCGGAGGGCCGAGCCGGCGCACGGAGTGGGCGATCTCCAGAAGAATTCCAGTTGGATGCCATCGGAATGGTGAAACGTCAGCACGGGGTCCTGCCTGTGCTCCGTTTCCTTGACCCCCAGTTATCGGATTCCCAGCCGATCCAACTTCACCACCCATTCGTCAAGAATCCCGTCGGTTCACCAAGAAGTGCAGACGGTCCAGGCCGGCGTGCAGCCCGCTGAAAGGCTCCCCCGAATTGGCTGCAGGGCCTGCGAGGCGCAGGACGAACTGGGCCTTCGGCTCGGTGAGGGCAACGCAGTGCATCCGTCCATCGGACCCGGTGAAGTCGTACAGCACGTCGAGATCGAGCAGGGTGGCACACCAGGACGTGCCGGCTCCGAGGTCGCGAACTGTCAGGTTGCCATCCACCCGACCCGAGATCGGCGGCATCGATGGATTGTGTCACCCTGGCCAGGCGACGGGGGAGTCAAGGTACCCCGGGGCCGGGCGGATGATCGAGGGCAGGCGGTGGCCCGACAGGCAGACCGTGTTCCGCACCCTCGGCCAGTCGGTTGTGGACGTGATCGTCATTCTCCCGGCTCCCCGTGCTCCAGTGCGGTGAGGTGGACGTACTGCTACCGTCATGGCGGGGCTCGTCGGCTGGCTTGGGGAGGACCGATGAAGCGATTCGTTGTGTGCTTCTGTGCGGCGACTCTTCCGGGCGCATTGCTCATCTCGAGTGGGTGGGAGTCATTGGACGCCTCGGCCGCCGTCACGCTGGAGGCGCCGGCTCAGAACCACGGTGGAGTGTTCACCACTTTTCCCGGAATCGACGCGCCGTCTTCCATCACCACGGGTCCCGATGGGGCTCTGTGGTTCACAAACTACGGCGACAATTCCATTGGTCGAATGACGACCGGTGGAGTCAATGCGAACTTCCAAGGTGACGGCATATCCGATCCTGAAGGAATCGCCGCCGGAGCCGATGGAGCTCTCTGGTTCACAAACCTGGGTAACAACTCGATCGGTCGAATCACCACCAGCGGGGAGGTGGAGAATTTCACGGGCAGTGGCATCGACGATCCGTGGGGTATCACCGCCGGACCAGACGGTGCTCTGTGGTTCACGAACTTCGGTAACAACACGATTGGTCGAATCACCACCAGCGGTGCTCAGGAGACGTTCACCGGGACAGGAATTGACAAACCTCGGGCCATAACGGTTGGACCCGACGGAGCTCTCTGGTTCGTGAACGTGGGCAACAATTCCATTGGTCGGATCAAAACCACAGGACGGGTGGCGAACTACACGGACGCTGGTATCTGGCCTCGGGACATCACCGCCGGACCCGACGGAGCTCTCTGGTTCACGAGCACGCATTCCAACGCAATCGGTCGAATCTCCGTGTCGGGCGGGTTCACAAATATCTATCCGACCGGCGAATTCTACGGCCCGGAGGGGATCACGTCCGGCCCCGATGGCGAACTCTGGATCACGTCACCCCGAGTTGACGAACTCGCACGAATGACTACTGGTGGGAGTCTGAGCACGTTCGATGCCAGTGACGAGGCACAGAGCATTACCACTGGCCCGGACGGGGCGTTGTGGTTCACGCAAGGCGAGTCAAACAATACGATCGCTGCCATCGGGTCGATAACGACCGAAGGTGTGGCGTCAACATTCTACGGTGATGGCACCTTCACGCCGTCAGCCATGACGGTAGGACCTGACGGGACTCTCTGGTATGTGAACGGTGGTGGTGGAGATCAATCAACTATCGCGACGATCAGCACGAGTGGTGTCGTCGCCGACTATGCGGATCCGGACGTGGCAACATCGATAACCGCTGGTCCCGACGGAGCGTTGTGGTTCACCAACTACGACCCTGTCGACCTAGAGAATTCGATCGGACGCATCACGACCGACGGCGTCATGACGATCTACCCGGACGTCGGTAGTTCCGGCTCGAACATCTCCCGCAATGAGGGCATAGCGGCTGGCTCGGATGGAGCCCTGTGGTTCACCGAGACGTCGACCAATTCCATTGGAAGAATCACGACGACCGGTGCCGTCACCACCTACACCGGAAAAGGCATCGACGTCCCGCAGGGCATCGTGGCGGGTCCCGATGGAGCCCTCTGGTTCACCAACCGGGGCGACAACTCCATCGGTCGGATCACGACGGGTGGAGTCGTGAGCCACTACCGAGGCGACGGCATCGATGATCCCACCGGGATCACCACCGGTCCTGACGGGGATCTGTGGTTCACGAATTACAGCAATGACACCGTTGGTCGGATCACGATGGGTGGAGCCGTGAGTAACTACTCCGCAGCCGGCATCGAGCACCCGGTCACCATCACCTCGGGTCCTGATGGCGCTTTGTGGTTCACCAGCAGCGGGACCGACGTCGGAGGCGACGTGAATTCCGGATCTATCGGAAGGATCACCACCGCCGGGGTGGTTTCCATCTACACGGGCAATGGAGTCAGCGTTCCTGAAGGAGTGGCTGTGGGATCCGATGGAGCGTTGTGGTTCACGAACTCCGGCAACAACTCCATCGGTAGGGTGACCGTTCCGGCGCCCCAGCTGACCAGCCTGAGCCCCGCTTCGGCTGCGGTGGGAGCGATCCTCACGATCAGGGGAACTGCGCTGGAGGGCGCCTCGACGGTGACGGTGAACGGTGTCGGCGCCTCGATCACGACGGACACACCCGTCAAAATCAAGATCGCCGTGCCGACCGGGGCCACGACCGGCCGCATCAGGGTCACGACACCGAGTGGCACCGGCGTGAGTTCCACCGAGTTGACCGTGACATGACCACGGCGCCCCGGGGCACACTGGTTCGGAGGATCGGTTCCGAGACGGAGCTACCAGCCCAGAGCCAAGGTGAAACCCTTCGATCGACTGTTCTGCGAACATCGGGAACGTGTCAGACCCGGCACAGTTGGGAAGGCGAACGAGACCGGTGTGACTCTGCTCGAGTAGCCGCGCGAGTCGCTCCCATCGCGGAAACCATCCACTAGCCGGGAGTTGGTCAGGCTGCGACGATGTCCCAGGATGAGAGCGGTCACCGTCGGCGGTGGCCCACCAGTCGCCGTGGCGAAGTCGACACCCACGAACTCGACATAGGTCCTCGTCGCGTCGTCGTGGACGGCTCGGACGTCCGCCACATGGTCGTCACGAACCACTCGTCGACGCTACGCGACGGCCTGCCTCCATCCGCAGGGTGGCGTAGGTGTGGTCCGCCCGGCCACCGGCTCCGAGTGTGTCCCGGGCCCGGGGGCATGTCCCACGACGCACATCGGATCTGTCAGATGACCGGGAGCGTGATCACCACGTGATGTCGTACCAGGCGTCGATTCCGTGGGAGACCGTGGGCGGACGTCCGATCAACCACACGAAGAACCTGATCGACCCGACCGGATCGACCCCGGCGGGTTGGGCCAGCACGGTGCGCACGTGCCACGACGCCAGTTCCGCGCGCAGCTCGGCCCGCAGGGCGGGCGTGAGGTCGGGCACGCCCTGGGTGTAGAGGTCGGCGAGGACCTCGGAGGTCAGGGTGTCGCGCTGGTAGGTCACGGTGCGGGAGCCAGCCTGGGGCACGAGGAAGTACCCGCCCACGGTGCGGAACCTGATGCCGGCACTCGCCTGCCACACCATCGGGAGTGAGCCGTCCACCGCCCACCCCGGATAGGGGTACAGCAGTACGGTCGAGCCCTGTGGGACCGCGCCGACCGCCCCGGAGGTGAAGTACGTCGGGATCGCCGTGTCCCCCGACGGATAGGGCCACGCGGGCACCAGGGGCACGAGCGCCACCACACCCACCAGGGCGCAGGCGGCACCGGACCACAGTGGGGCGGAACCGGGTGGCCGCCAGGCGCGGCGGCGGAGCACCCGCCAGAGCCCGTCGAGGACGAGGGCGAGGAGCAGGGCGGCGAAGAGCACCACGTAGAGGGCGAACCGGCTCGGCTGGGCGTTCTTGAGCAGCGGAAGGTGGTTGAGGACCGCCTCCGGGATGCGCAGCCCGGAGGCGCCGTCCACATCGGGCGTACCCGAGACCACCAGGCGCGCGCCGAGCGAGAGGGCGAAGGTCGCCAGCAGCATGAGCGCGGCGAACCGCACGAGGCGACGCCGCCAGAGGGCGACGGTCCCGATCACCAGGACGGCCAGGAGCGTGACGCCGAGGTAGGAGCCGTTCTCGGGCACGTCGCCCGACTCGAAGTGGGCACTCACCCGCTGGAGTGAGGCCGGGGAGATGGCCTGCAGGGGATCGGGCACCAGTGGCGCCACGAGGTCCGCACGGAACTGTTGGGGATGCACCTGGATCGGACCCACGATGTGCTGTGGGCCATCCAGGGTGAACCAGACCGGATAGGCCAGCACCACCGCCGCGAGGGCGGCGGCGGCGCCGAGGCCGATGGCGGCGAAGCGCAGGCGTCCGGCCACCGAGCGCCAGTTCAGCAGGGCCAAGAGGAGGACCCCACCGACGGCCACGACCGCCGTGCTGGCCAGGATCTCGCTCGAGATGAAGTACTGGGCGATGACCAGCAGGCCCAGCCAGCACCCCAGCCGCACCGGTCGTCCCGACTGGCGCACCAGGAGATCGTCGAGGACGAGGAAGATGAGCGGGGGCAGGGGGATGAAGACCAGGTTGAGGTGCCCGACGGAGCCCTGGGCGACCATGTAGGGGGAGAAGCCGTAGAGCAGGCCGCCGGCGAACGCCGCCGGCCGCCAAGCGGTGAACCGGCGGGCCAGTGCGTAGCCCGCCGTGGCCGAGGTGGCGAACGCCAGGGTCATGAGGAGGTTGAAGGACGCCAGCGGTCCGAACAGGACGGTGACGGGGGCGGCCAGCACGCCGAGGAGTGGCTGGCTGGTGTCACTCAGCACGTTCACGCCGTAGGGGGCGTTGGCCCAGGTGGTGAGGAAGGGATCCTGGAGGTGGCCGATGGCGAACGGGAACCAGGCGAGGAACCAGATCATCCGGGCCGGGTCCGATGCACCGAGCCCCACGAGCTGCGACGTGGGATGGGACCAGGCGTGGCCGTAGCCGACGACCGCGGCCGCCAGGTATACCGCCACGACCACGAGGGTCGGCCACCGCTTCGACCGCCGTCTCGGCGGCGGGTCGTCGGTCGGGGCCGACGCGGGGCCGAGGACCGGGTCCTCAGCCGGGACGGCGACGCCAACCATCCGGCTGACTGTACCGGCTCGGGTCAGGAATCGAGGAACCCCCCCCCGATCCACCGACCGGTTGGGATCGGACGGCGGCGGTGGCGACGGAGCACCCCGTGCCTGGGCCACCCGGCTGGTCAGCCGGCCAGCGCCCGCACCACCGCGGCCGCCGTCCGCTCCCCGCTGAACATCGCTCCCTGGAGCGACGCCGTGTCCCGGTGGTCGCCGCAGACGAACCGCCCTCCGCCGAGCACCACCCGTTGCTTCGGCCCGAAGGGTGGCGACTGGCGCGGCTGGCCGTGGGGGATGACGTCGGTGCGGAGGTGCTCCCAGTCGTGGGTGCCGGAGTCGAACCACCGCGCCAGCTGCTCGACGACGCGGGCCTGCAGCCCCGGGTCGAGGGCGTCGGGCCCGGGGACGGCCGCCGCCACCAGGCTGCGGCCGGCGGGAGCGTAGGTGGGTGCCACCTCGCTCAGGACCGCCAGGTTGCGGACCGGCCCCGACCCGGTGCCGTCGAGGACCAGCGCCGTGCCCCGGAGCGGGGGGGCGGCGGTGGCGAACCAGCAGCAGGCGGCGGCCCGTGAACCGGGGTCGACCACGTCGGTGCCGAGCAGCCGGTGGGCTTCGGGACCCTCGGTGGCCACCACCACGGCACGGCCGCCGAGCACCTCGCCGTCATCGAGGTGGACCGCGGTGCCGACGATCCGGTCCACCCGGGCACCGAGCCGGATCGTGCCCGCGGGGAGCCCCTGGGCCAGCTGCTCGGCGACCGCGCCCATCCCCTCGGCGGGGACCGCGGTCGCGCCGGTCGCCAGCATGCGGAGGATCACGTCGAACCGCCGACGGGAGACCTCGAGGTCGGGGTCGAGCTGGATGCCGGCGAACAGGGGGCGCCAGAACGACTCGATCATCGGGTCGCTGAAGCCGCAGCCACGGAGCCGTTCGAGGGTCGTGGTGTCCGTGGCCCGCAACAGCTTCCGCACCGGTGTCGTGCGGACCGACAGCACCAGGCTGGCCAGCCGGGCCTTGTCGGCCAGCGTCCCGACCGGGGCCCGGAGGGTCGCGACGAGTTGGGACGGACGGCGCAGCGGATCGCCGACCGTGTGCATGCCACCGGCGGTGCGCACCACCGCACCGGGGGCGAACGGACGGAGGTCGAGGGCGGCGAGGTCGAGGCGCGCCTGCACCTCGGGATAGGCCGTGAGCAGGATCTGGAAGCCCCGGTCGAGGAGATACCCGTCCACCGCATCGGTTCGGACCCGGCCTCCGACCCCGTCGGAGGCCTCGACCACGGTGCAGTCCACACCGGCCGCGGCCAGGTCGTGGGCGCACACCAGGCCGGCGAGTCCGGCACCGGCCACAACCACGACGGTCACCCGTCCCACCGCCCACGTGGTCGACGGGTGCCGGGTGCGGACCGGTCCTGGGCGACTCGGGCTCCGCCGGCTCTCGCGGTGAGACGTGTCGCGTCCATCCCGGTGACACTAGGGCGCAGGGCGCTGCGGTCCGGGCGGGGTCAGCGTGGCCGGTCAAGTCCACCGGTGAACCTGCCGACGAGAGGGGCAGAGGTCCGCTGCGGTGGCGGGCACGATCCAGGAGGTGGCCGGTGCTCTTCGTCGGACTCGACAAGGACGGGTGCCAGCACTGCGTGCGGTGCGGTGGCCAGGCGTTCACCAATGAACGGGCGACCCGGGTGGCCGAGGTGCTGGGCGTGCAGGCGACGCTGACCAGGCCGGTGCTGCGCTGCGCGCAGTGCGGCGAGCTCAACGCCCTCGGAAGTGCGATGGAGTACTCGTAGTCCGGCGGGACCGGAGACCCTCAGGCGGAGGATGGCCCCATGATCGACGCCCGGAACTCCGGGAATTCCGTGGTGCTGAGTGAGTCGAAGGCCGCCCGGGAGGCGATGATGCCGGGATCCGTGCCGTAGGACTCGGCGAAGGCGACGAGATCCGCTCCGTGGACGATCAGCGCCGACTGGACGAACGAGACGTGGGAGTTGTACACGGACCGGGCCGTCCGCAGGACCCCGTCCACGAAGCCGAGCTGCTCGTCATCGACCTGATCGGCGACCGTCAACGCCTCCACGAAGAGGTCGAGTGCGGCGATCTCCATGGCGATGAGTTCGGCACAGGTCGTGGCGAGGACCAGCGCCTCGCCACCGAACCTGGGAGCGTCGGGACGGCAACCGTCCCGGAAGACCTCGAGGTCCCTCCGCTTCTTCCGGAGGTCCGCCTTGGCCTCACGGCAGAGGTCCGGGACGCGCTTGCGCCCCTCTCCCTCGAGGGCGAGGAGTTCCGCGATCAGGTTCAGCTCCTCGTTGAGGTACATGAAGTGGCCGTGGAACCGCTCCACCTCGGTCAGCACCGCCGACCGGTCAGACCCATCCGCCATCCCGTGATCCTCCCCCCGTCCGGCGGGATGGTCAACCCCGTACTGCGGACCGCGGGTCGGGTCGAGGGCGCTCCGGCTGCGTTCGGCCGCCGGGTCCCTAGTCCAACGGCACGGCGTCGGCGCGGGCGTACTCGTCGAGCAGGCGGACCTCGTCGTCCTTCCTCGGGAAGAAGACCCCGACCACGACGGCGCCCAGGA
>CAZULR010000064.1:0-10307 GCA_964621235.1 uncultured Acidimicrobiaceae bacterium | reverse complement strand
TGGTTCACGAATGCAGCGAACCACTCGATCGGTCGGATCACCACGGGCGGGGCCGTGACCAGCTTCACCGACCCGTCCATCAATACGGCCGAGGGGATTACCACCGGACCCGACGGAGCCTTGTGGTTCGCCAATCGGGCGAACGACTCGATCGGCCGGATCACCACAACTGGGGCCGTGACCGACGACACCGGCAACGGTGTGAACAGTCCGAACTCCATCACCACCGGTCCGGACGGAGCTCTGTGGTTTACCAATGTGGCGAACGATTCGATCGGGCGGATCACCACCGCCGGGGTGGTCTCCAACTACACCGGCACCGGGGTTGATGGGCCAGGGGGAATCACGAGCGGTCCGGATGGGGCGCTCTGGTTCGCCAATGTGGGGAACAACTCGATCGGGCGGATCACCCCCGCCGCAGTGGTCTCTGACTTCACCGGCACCGGCATCTTCCAGCCGCAGTCGATGACCGTCGGTTCGGACGGGGCGCTCTGGTTCACCAACGGCAACAATTCGATCGGGCGGATCACCACCGCCGGAATCGTGTCCAACTACACCGCTCCGAGTATCGATCTGCCGATGGACATCACCTCTGGTCCCGACGGGGCGTTGTGGTTCACGAACAACCTCTCTGCCGGAGGGGGTCACGGATCGATCGGGAGAATCACCGTGTCCGGAGCGGTCTCCAACTTCACCGATCCTGACGTCAGACATCCGTCCATGATCACCCCCGGGCCCGACGGGGCGCTGTGGTTCACCAATCTCACCAACAACGGCCTCAACAGCTCGATCGGCCGGATCACCACTGCAGGAGTGATCTCCACCTTCGTGAGCCCCGGTATCCTCCAGCCGCGGTCGATCACTTCCGGTCCCGATGGAGCCCTGTGGTTCGCCAACAATTCCAACGACATCGGCCGGATCACCACGTCCGGCGTGGTCTCCACCGTATCCGTCCCCGGTGAACCCTACGGAATCACCACCGGTCCCGACGGGGCGCTCTGGTTCACCAACTTGGACAATTCCATCGGCAGTGTCACCGTCCCAGCACCCGACCTGGTGAGGGTCAGTCCTACGTCTGGTGCAGCCGGTGCAAAGGTCACCATCACCGGAACTGCACTCGAGGGCGCCACGTCGGTGACGTTCAACGGCGTTGCCGCTGCGATCGTCAAAGACCAAGCCACCAAGATCAAGATCACCGTCCCGGCTGGCGCCACCACCGGCAAGATCGATGTCACGACATCAAGCGGTACCGGCGAGAGCACCACCAAGTTCAAGGTGACCTGAGAAATAGACGGTCAATGCAGGCCAGGTATCCCACAACACCAATGATGTTGTTGAGCATCCGTGGGGTCCACCGCCGTTTGGTTGGTCCCTTGTGATTTCGGATGCACCGGGGTTGTCGGCCTGACTTCTGATCAGCGGCTGTTCAACGGCAGCTGCGCCCCGTCGGTCGGAACTCCGGACCAACAGAGTCGAGGCGCGGCGCGCCCCGTTCCAGAGGGGGTGATGGGCCGGTCTGTTAGGAGCAGATCGACCCGCACCGTCACTCCTTTCCGGGACGGCCGAGCCACCCCTCAACCCGCTTAAGGAAAGGAAGGGATGGCCATGACCATCGTAGAAGCTGCGCGCACGATCACTGGCGGCATCGACACCCACGGCGAGGTCCATGTGGCTGCCGCGTTGGACGACGTTGGTGACCTGCTCGGGACCGATTCCTTCGACGCCACCCCCGACGGCTATGCCGCCCTGCTCTCGTGGCTGGCCGGGTTCGGTCAGGTCACAACGGTCGGAGTGGAAGGGACGGGCTCCTATGGCGCCGGGCTGGCCCGCTTCCTCGCCCGGGCCGGTGTCGACGTCATCGAAGACGACCGCCACAACCGCCAGGCCCGTCGTCGCCAGGGCAAGTCCGACTCCATCGACGCCATCGAGGCGGCCCGTGCTGCGTTGTCGGGGCGGGCTCGAGGGCGGGCCAAATCGAGGGATGGATCAGTCGAGGCCATCCGGGTCCTGGTGGTGGCCAAGCGCTCGGCCCGCCAGGCCCGCGTGAATGCCCTCACCCAGATGCGCCAGCTGACCTTCACCGCTCCTGACCAGCTCCAATGCCGCATCAAGGGCCTACCCACCCCGCAGTTCATCGCGGCGGCCAAGGGACTGCGGCCCACCCGGGCGGCTGACCCGGTCACGGCAGCCACCAAGGCCGCACTGTCCTCGTTGGCCCACCGCAGCGGGGAGCTCGACGAGGAGGTGGCCCAACTCGATGCCCGGATCACACCACTCCTCCAGGCCCACGCTCCGGAACTGCTCGCTATCTATGGCGTCGGCATCGACACGGCGGCCACCTTGTTGGTCACCGCCGGCGACAACACCGAGCGTCTGCGTTCGGAGGCGGCCTGTGCCCACCTCTGCGGGGTCTCACCGCTGTAGGCCTCCTCGGGCAAGGTGACTCGACATCGGCTCAACCGAGGAGGTGTCGCACTTCGAGTGCGCTACTCGCCAGTAATGGTCGTTCGCCCCTGCGCCAGTTCACTGATCGGGAGGAAGATTGTGTCAGGCAAAGTCGTCGAGCTTGGATCTACCTCCTAGCTCCGACGTTGTCTTCGGGTCGACCGGTATGCCGGGGGGACATGCCGGTCGGCTCAGCCCGCATTCCTGTGCTGCCCCCTTCTCCGGGGCATTGAAGGTCCCAGCAGACCGTCGGCACGGTAGCGTGCCCAAGGGACCTGAAGGAGCGGCATGCCTACGAGAATCCGTGTGCGTTCGAAGCTTGCTCTCACTGCCTTCTGTATCGGCGTACTCGTAGTCGGGTTCGCAGTCCCTTCGGCGGCTTCGGTTGGTCGGCCTTCGTCGGGCAGCACGACGTGGACTGCCGAGCCAGCTCCGAACAATCCGAACTGGGCCGGAAATGTCACTGTCGCCAACGACACCGCCAACAATACGGTCGTCCTCTTTGGTGGACCCAGTCCTGCCAAATTTCGGGACAAGACATGGATCTGGAACGGAACGGCCTGGACAAAGGTGCAGCCAGCGACGACCCCCCCAGGCAGGGCCTGGAATGCCATGAGTGATGATCCGGCAACCGGAACGGTGGTCATCTTTGGTGGAGTTGGCCGGACTGGCCAAGACTTCAACGACACCTGGACCTGGAACGGATCCACGTGGACTCAGCAATTCCCGGCAACAAGTCCACCAGCAGGTACATGGGCCTCACTGGCATACGACCCAGTACGCCAAGTCCTGGTCATGTTCAACTTTGAAGGACAGACATGGACCTGGAACGGATCCACGTGGACTCAGCAGTTCCCGGCAACAAGTCCGGCAGCACGGTATCAGGCGACCATGGCCACGGACTACGTCACCGGGAAGGTGATCCTCTTTGGCGGCGTCGGGTCGACCGGAACCCTCCTTGGCGATACCTGGACGTGGAACGGCACTGACTGGGTTCAACGGCATCCGACCGCAAGTCCATCACCCCGCTACAACGCCGCCGCCGCAGCGGACCCCTCGACCGGAGAGATCATTCTCTTTGGCGGGGACACTTTTACGAGCCACTTGGGTGGAACGTGGAGTTGGGATGGCATCACGTGGACAAAACAGAAGCCCGTCGTCAGCCCCCCGGCTTCCCAGCAGCTTTTCCTGGCCTTCAACCCACCCAACCAAAAGCTCATCCTCATTGATGGCCTGACACCAGATAGCGATTTCAATGGCATTTGGACGTGGAGCGGTGGCGAATCTCCATAATGACCTTGGGGTGAGGGTCCCAGTGCCGCTTGGCTCAATGAGCCTCTCGAGTGGAACGTCTAGCCAACTTGACTAATGATGGCTCCATGCCCGATCAATCATCGCAGCTCCTCGAAGCCATAGCGAACCTCCTCAATGCCAATCAGCGGCTCCGAGTCAATCTCGAATCAAACTCCGTGATCTTGAAGCAGGCCATGTCGTTGATGCAGGCGGACACCCAACTCGGGGATCTCCTGCACGCACTTCCGTCAAAGGCTCAGCGCGTAGCAGCCGAAGAGTCGGTCACCAATCTGATTGCGGCCAGAGTCGCCCTTGGGCAAGCCATCGTAGCTGCGTCTCTGAGTGCTGGATTCTCGTTGGAGGATCTGGCAGAGCGGTTTGAGCAATCGACCGAGGAAGTGGGGGCAGTCGCTGGTCGTCGACAGCAAGACCATCCAGCTCCGAGGACAACGATGATCGGCGATGCAGACCGAACATCCGAGTCGTAGCCGGGACTCTGGCGAATGCACGAAGGAGTCGCGACCAACGGCCCAGTGCCTCAGATCTTTGAGTGTGCATGCTTCGGGGATGATTCTCGACGGAAACTCAATCTCCTGCGATGCCTTTGGGTGCCGGAATCGAGACGAGTTTGTGGGCGAACTGGCCCCTGAGGATGTCCTGGCCCGCTTTCACGTGCTCGGATGGAGCTTCGACGAGGTAGATGGACGCACGGTTCACTACTGCCCGGACCACGGTTGAGGCCAAGGTGTGCATGATGGCCTCTCCCAAATAGCACTCGTCGTCGAGGCAAGCGTGGTCTCGAAACTGATGCGGGCCGAGCCCTCAATTGCAGTTCGAGCATGGGTATTGGCACAAGGTCATCACGAGCTGCGGATTACTGAGATCACGGTGGCCGAGATCCTCTACGGGATCGAACGGCTCCCGAGGGGCAGGCGGAAGGACACGCTGCGGGAAGCCGCGGTGGACGTGTTCAGCCGGTTCACCGAAGATGTCCTCTCATTCGATGCCGCCGCAGGCACGGTCTACCCGGAGATTGTCGACCAGTGCGATCGCCACGGGACGCCGATCAGCGGCTACGACGCCCAGATCGCTGCGATCTGCCGGGCCAATGACGCAGCCTTGGCGACAAGTAATGAGAAGGACTTCGCCGGCGTAGGCGTGGAGCTCATCAACCCTTGGTTGGCCGGATAGTCCAGACTCCCGAATGGCGCCCCCGAGCCGGCGATCGGTGGACACCTTCGTGCTCCGTCTGCGCCGCGGATCTAGAGTCCCCGACATGACCGAACCGGCTCCTTCCAGCGCAGCCCCTGGCCCCACTCCCTTGACCCCCGAGGAGAAGGCTGAGCGCTCGTCGAGCTTTGGCAAAGCTGCTTCACTCTATGAGCGGTTCCGGCCGGGGCCGCCCGTCGAGTCGGTGGAGTGGTTGCTTGCGGATGGGCCGTCAACCGTGGTGGACCTGGGTGCGGGAACCGGGGCTCTCAGCCGACTCCTGCTTGATCGGGTCCCTTCGGTGATCGCGGTAGAGCCGGACGATCTGATGCGGTGCGTATTGGAGCAGAACCTACCGACCGTCACCGCGGTGGTCGGACGAGGGGAGTCAATGCCACTATCGGACGATTCGGCGGACGCGGTGCTCGCCTCATCATCGTGGCACTGGGTCGACGTGGTCCCAGCCCTTCGCGAAGTGGCGCGGGTTCTCGTGCCGGGCGGCACCCTCGGAGCAGTGTGGTCCGGCCCCGACCCGGAAGGCCCGTTTCTCATGCAAGCCCAGGCGCTCTTGGGAGCCGAAACGTCCTCTGACACCGATGACGGCGCCGTGCAGGCTGGGAGCTCAGACATCGCCGAGATGCTGCTTGACGCACAGCGTTTCGAAACTGTCCTTGCTATCCCAGATGGTGAGCCGTTCGCAGATCCTGTCCAGCACGTGCACCGGTGGGATATCGCCCTGAATGCCGATGAACTCATCGGGTTACTGGGCACCTTCAGCTGGATCATCCTCATGCCGGATGAGCAGAGGACGGCCGTGTTGGCCGAGGCCAGGCGCCTCCTCCGAGAGGGGCTCGGCGTTGAGGGCGAAATCACCGTCGACGTGACCTATCGGTCGGAAGCCTGGCGGACTCGCTTGCTCGACTGAGGCACCTGTATACCCGGTGATATAGGGCACCTTTCAAGAATGCCCTTCGTAGGTGCTCTCCTGGTTGGCGTCGTTGTACATCTCCGACACGATGAGCCACGTGCCATCGTGCTGGCGCTGGAGAACACGCAGCGAGTGGTTGTCACGAACCTCGATCTCACCTCCGCCGACCAATTTCTGACCCTCTACCTGCAGATGGGCATTGACGAGGAGGACCTCGGGAGTGAGCACCCGGAAGCTCGTGTCAGGCGGAGCCTTCAGGGCGCCAGCATTGAAGTTGTCGTCAGCAAATAGTCCCCTGAGATACCCAACGATCTCTGCCTCGCCCCGCTTGACGCTCCCGAACGCATTGACCCAGTCGGCGTCGGCACTGTAAACGCCCACGAGTTTGTCCGCATTGCGCTCCTGGAATCCGCTCAGCAGGGCCATGAGAGTAACGCCGATGGCATCCTGGTCGGCCTGCGGGAGGGATGAGAGGTCGTCCATGGTCCAGTCCTCCAAGCGGGGGCGATGAATACGGGAAGATTTCATTGTGGAGGACCGGATCGGTTTGGTGCAACCGATGAAACTCGGCCGTGTCCCCACTGAGGGAAGCCATATCCCGGCGGGCATCTTGTCGAGTGGATCGTCGTTCCATGTCGGCAGGTCGATCACCGTGGAACTCCCACCAGTTTTGATCGGAAAGCTCCAGCCGATTCTCCGTGATGCTGGACCGCTGGCCTCGCCATGCGAGAGCCATTGACTGCATTCAAGACCACGTTTGGGAGTTTCAGGGCAGGAGCCTGAATGGATCACCGTAATTCAGTGTGACCAACTTGGCGTAGGAAGCCTGGGTCCGCAGGAGAGTCGAAGCTGCGCCTGTATCTGTGGCATTGAGGATTGGTGGCAGGAGGGCGTCATGGTGCGAGAACACGACGGTCCGGGGACGGAGGGCCTCAACCTGGGACAAGAGGAAGGTGGCCAACGAGCCCTGATGTGGTTCGCCGTCGACGTTGGGCCGACCGGAGGCAGCAAGGACGGCCACGTCAGGTCGCAGTGTGCTGAGAACCCCGCTCCAACAACCGGCGCTCGAACTGAAGAGGATTGAACCCTCGGGGCATTCGAGAAGGTAAGCGAGCTGACCGCCATCCCTCGGCGACGATCGAAGGTGATTGTGGGCATACCAGGTCGAGTGGTCCTCACCCAGAGCTGGGAACAGGCCGAGAAGCTCGACGGCCCGGGCATCCCGAACCTGGGCGCTCACGTCGACTTCACCTAGACACTCGGTGCCGCTGTCCTTCGATCCCTCGGCGAACAGGCACGAATGCAGCGAGGGAAAGGCACGGACTCGGATGTCCGAACCGCAGTCGACCGGTTCGCCACCAGAAACCGGCAGCACCTGGGCCTGAGGAACTCCGGCGCTCGTGACGATTCTCGCCACCTCGTACGATCCCACCACCGTTGCACCGGTCCGACCAGCGATGATGTCGGCGCCGAGCAGGTGGTCGTAGTGCGCATGGCTGACGAACACGAAGTCGGCCACGTCGACATCGTCCGCAGACAGGCCGGTAGGCGGTACGCCGGGTGGTCGATCTCCATCCAGATAAGCATCGAAGAAGAACACCCGGCCACGAACGGTCACCCGAAACGTTGCGCAGCCGAACCATTCAATCGTCGCTCCGGCGAACGGACTTCCCGTGCTCATCGCCTGCCGCACCAGGCATGGGAGCGGTGCTCTTCCTTCTTCATGGCTCTCTCCACGCATCGGAACCTAGCGCCGACGGTACGTCCTGACTCCGTCCCGTCACTGTTCGGGGGCAGATCACGGTGACGGCGCTGTGGAAATGTCCGTTGGAAGTTTCAGGGCGTAGCACGGGAGCAGCGAGGCGCTCGTTGCGCTGGCGTGGGGGGCGAGGAAGACCGCGCCATTGCCACAGAATGACTGCCCCTTAGGGGTCACTTGACGTACTGCTGGCGGCGGAGCATGCGTTGCGGTGCCCCCGGTCGGCCCTCTGCTGCTTGAGTGAGCGGGTGGTCCTCCGAACCTTTGCCCCGCACCGCCCGCAATCAGGAGTCCCCCTGCCACTGCCAGCACCACCGACACGAACGCCGTGATGAGCAGAATTCGCCGCCGCCGTCGGCGCCGAGCTTCTTCGAACAGATCGGTGACCGCAGCGCCAAGTGACTGAGTGGGCAGATCGATGTCGCTCGTCGCAGCTTTGTCCAGCACGGCAGCGGGCATAGAACTACTATGACTAGCACTATGATTGCTGTCAAGATCGATCGAACCGAGCCGATGGCGCTGCACGACCAGGTCGCTGCCGAGATCAGGCGCGCCATCGCCGAAGGTGAAGCCGGACCAGGTGAGCGTCTTCCGCTAGCGAAGGACCTCGCTGCAGTTCTGGGGGTCAATAGAAACACCGTGTTGCGTGCCCTGCGAATGCTTCGAGACGAGGGATTGCTCGACTTTCAGCGCGGCAGAGGGATCACCGTGGCGGGAACACCCGAGCGCAGTGCCGTAGTCAAACGCATCCGGGACCTCATGGAGTACTGCCGGGTTCAGGGCTACCGCCCTGACGAGGTGATTCAAATAATTGAGGGTCTGTCCTGACTTGGCGACAGGCCCCCGCTCCCGGTGTTCAGGGCGACCCGTTGCTCGCGGATCGGCGACACCCGTTTGATCAGCTGACCTTCCCCAGGACGGCCTTTACCGGGACCGCTACTACGCGAACTGCTGGCATCGATCTTGGCTGAGGTGGTTCGCTGCGGCATTGGGTTTCGCGGTGCAGACTTGTATTTGTGATGGTTGGCGTTGAGGCGGCCATAAGGGTTGCCACCGACCTAGGAATGAACCTCGGCGAGCCGGTCCTGATCCAGGAGACGAACCATGCGGTTGTATGGCTGCGGCCTTACCCGATCATTGCCAAGGTTGGGACACGCCGAGATAGCGCCGCAGCACTCCACCACGAATACGAGGTGGCATCTGCCCTCACGCGGGACGGGGCACCAGTGGCCGCCCCCCGACCAGGCTTAGGACCGCTACTGGACCGCGAGTCGGGGTTCGTCGTCACCCTATGGACTCGGCTCGAAGTTGATCCGACGTTGAGACTGGAGGAGGCGGATCGTGGAACTTCACTGCGCCGGGTCCACCAAGCATTGGCTCGGATCGACGTCGCGCTGCCGAACTTCAGAGTGTCTCTTGAGCGGACGCGCGTCGCTCTTTTCGATGACATCCAAATGGCGGCTCTTCCGATGCACGATCGGTTGTTTCTGAGAGAGGCGTTCGGGGAACTCATGGTCAGCCTGGATGGACTCGCCTTTACCGAGCATGCCATTCACGGGGAGCCACACCGCGGGAACTGCCTAGCGACTCGCGCAGGCCCGCGCTGGATCGACTTCGAGGATGCATGTCGAGGACCCGTGGAATGGGACTTGGCATTCTTGACCCAGGAGGCCCGAGGAACATTCGAGAACATTGATCACACTCTGCTTGAACTGCTCACGACCCTCAACAGTGCACGAGTAGCTACTTGGTGCTGGGTCCAGGCTCGATTCCCCGCAATGCGAAGCCATGGCCAGCAGCACCTATCCCTGGTCCGAGCCCGATGGCCGAGAGACTGAATCTGAACGGGCGCCGATTCTTGTCGGATGGAACTCGCTCCCGGTGGTTGGGGGCACTGCGGAGCATCGATTGCCAAGCTGATCAGCCTCTAGTCAACTGGTGCCCATGGCCTTCAACATAGGCATCGTCGGTGCTGGCATCGGTGGGTTGACGGCCGCTATCGCCCTCCGACAGAAAGGGCACTCGGTGCATCTCATCGAGCGGGCGGCTGAGCTGGCCGAAGTTGGTGCGGCGGTCTCGCTTTGGCCAAATGCGCTCGCCGCACTGGATCGCCTTGGCCTTGAGGAGTCCATTCGAGCTGAAGGCCAGTGGGAGGAGGACGGAGCGCTCCGAAAGCCCTCCGGAGACTCGTACTGGACATTCAACAACAGCAATCTCATCATCCTTCGACCGGTACTTCAGCAGGTTCTACTCCGTGCGGTCGCAGCAGACATCCCTCTGACGCTGGGGGTCCGATGCACCAGCGTCACGTCGCCTTCTGACAGACCGACGGTGATCCTGGACGACATGTCGACCCATGAGTTCGATCTAGTGGTCGGTGCAGACGGGGTCCGATCCGGAGTCCGTGCAGCGATCGCTCCCGAAGCGGGTTCAGCGTTGTACGCAGGAAGCACAGCGTGGCGGGCTGTCGTGCATGCTCCGGGACTTGTCCCGACGGCGTGGCTTACGGTCGGGAGGGGTCTCCACTTCTTGGCGGCGCCGCTACGAGACGGCGACGTCTATTGGAGTCCCTTGGTCAAGCTCCCATTATCCGAGGTCGAGTCGATCGACGACCAACTCGGGTTCATGCAGCGATGCTTCGGGAGATGGCATGATCCGATTCCAGAACTGCTC
>CAZULR010000063.1:0-10389 GCA_964621235.1 uncultured Acidimicrobiaceae bacterium | reverse complement strand
CGCGCTGCGTTCGGGACGCAGAGGTCCTCGGTTCAAATCCGGGCAGCCCGACCACTGGAGTATGCGGGTCAGCGGGGGTTTCGGCCCCCGCTGCGACGCGTCCGGGGCCGACGTGCGGTCCGGGCCGGCACCGCCGGGGCGCGGACGCATCCGGCGTCCACCGCCCGCACGGTGCGGCATCGCCCCGGCGAGCAGGCTGTCATCGGAGGTTCCCGGTGCTGGCTCACGCCGGGCCGTCCGACCGGGCCTTCGACCGGGCCTTCGACCGGCTGAAGGAGAACCGCCAACATCGATGTCGATTCTGCCGCCTCCCGATCGTCATGACGGTGCCAGAATCAACTCACTCTCCGGAAGGACGACCATCATGCGCTACACACTTCTCCTCCACTATCCCGAGCCGACCGCTGCAGAGCTCGGGCCCGAGGCCCTCGCCGAAGGGATGCGGGCGTTCCAGGCCTACGCCCAGGCACTCGACGAGGCCGGCGTGCTCCAGGGCGCCGAGGTGCTGCAGCAGTCGAACGCCACCACCACCGTCAGCCTCGCCAGCGGTGAGCTCATCGTGCAGGACGGCCCGTTCGCCGACGCGGACGAGCAGCTCGGCGGCACCTTCATCATCGACGTCCCCGACCTCGACGCGGCGATCGACTGGGCCCGACGGGCACCCTCGGTGTCGTGGGGTCACGTCGAGATCCGACCGACGGCCACCCGCTACGTCGACGGGTCATGGCAGGGCACACAGCCGGTCTCGTGAGTCACCGCGACGCCGGCGCGGCCGCGGAACGCGTCGCCCGGGAGTCGTACGGTCGCCTCTTGGCGCTGTTGGCCGCCACGACCCGGAACATCACGCTCGCCGAGGATGTCCTGGCCGACGCCTTCGAACGGGCACTCTCGACCTGGCCGTCGTGTGGCGTGCCCGACAACCCGGAGGGATGGCTCCTGACCGTGTCCCGCAACCGAGCCCGCGACGTGCTCAAGTCCGCGGCGGTGCGCACCGCCGCGCCACTCGACGACCGGTTCGCCGCGATCCTCGGAGATCCGAATCCGGATCAGATCCCCGACAAACGGCTGGAGCTCCTCTTCGCATGCGCCCACCCGGCGATCAACCCCACCGATCGGACGCCGCTCATGCTCCAGGTGGTGCTCGGCTTCGACGCGGCGCGCATCGGTCGGGTGTTCGCGGTGCAGTCCGCCTCGATGGCGCAGCGACTCGTCCGGGCGAAGCGCCGGATCCGCGACACGGGCATCCCGTTCCGGGTGCCGATGCGAGCCGACATGCCCGAGCGCCTGCCCGCCGTTCTCGAGGCGATCTACGGGGCGTACTCGATCGACTGGCTCGACCAGCACGAGCCCCTGCGGGAGTCGATGGCGGACGAGGCGCGATGGCTCGCCGTCCTGACCGCCAGCCTGCTCGATGCCGAACCCGAGGCATGGGGGCTCGCCGCACTGCTCACCTTCGCCCAGTCCCGGGCACCGGCGCGTGCGGGCTCCCCGTGGCCACCGCTCGACGAACAGGACACGGCCCTCTGGGACCGCGCCCTCATCGCCGAGGGTGAGGCCCTCCTGCGCCGGGCGCACGGGCTGGGGGCGCCGCTCGGACGCTTCCAGATCGAGGCGGCCATCCAGTCCGCACACTGCGACCGCGCCAGGACGGGGACGCTCGATCGGGCCACCGTCATCCGGCTCTACCGCGGGCTCCTGGCGATCGCACCCACGGATGGAGCGAAACGGGCGTTGGCGAACCTCACGACCGGGCCGTAACCGCCAACCGGTGACGTGCGGCCGGGTGCGTTCCGCATCGCCTGAGGGCGGGATCCACTGGATCCTGACGGGACGGCCCGGTCGCCTGCAGCGGGCGTGCGGCGGCCGATGCCCGACGTCAGGCCTCCCGCCTCCTCCGGAGCTCCACCCGCACCGATTCCCTTACCGATGTGGCCGGGGCGGATCCGCCTTCTGGGTCCACGGGAAGGAAGTCCTCGTAGACCTCGATGGCGACCAGTGTCCGTTCGGTCGCGTCGGCGCCGGGATCGACCTCCGCGACCGACACCGCCGCCGAGCGCACGGCGTCCAGCTTCGCCCGATCGGACCGGTCGACGAGCCGGAACCGCCATCGAGCGACCCGGTCGTTGATCGCAGACTTCGTCGGATCGTCGAGCTCCAGGCCGGAGGCCGCGAATACGCGGCAGTCGTAGGTACGACAGGTCCGGGGCCGATGCTCGTAGATCGTGCACGCCCCGTCGGTGAGCATCGGGCAATGGCCGTCCTCGTCGTACCCCATCAGGAGGTGGCCGACCGGGCGCCGAGGCGCAGGGAAGAGCAGATCCGTCGGGATCGCGGCGATCGTGTCCAGCTCATCAGGGGCGATGTGGATGAACTGCGACGAGGTGCAGCACGCAGTGCACGTGCCGCAGGGAACGTCGGAGGTACCACCCCGCCGAATGATCCCGCGGATCGCCTCCAGCCAGACCGAGAACCGGCCGGCGTCCACGGGCGTGTCCTCGATCACCCGGACGCGGCTCCCGGACGCCTCATCCCACCAGGCTAGGTCGGAGCCACCACCCGGCTCCCGGACGGATCGGAGGTGACCGCGCGACAGCGGCTCTCCGGAGCCGCGCTCCGCTCCGTCGACGCCCGGGGCGGCCCGGCCGATCAGTCGATGCTGAACCAGGCCCGGACGGCCGCCTCGTGGTCCACGTACCCCTCGCCCGAGAGGTCCACGACCACCCGGTCGATCGAGCCGCCGGTGAAGAGGAACGGCGCCCGGTACTCGGGGGTGACCGCGGACGCGCTGTCCCGGCCGACGCAGATGCCGTCGCCGGTCAGGCAGAAGTAGCCGGGCTGGGTGACGATGGTCCCCTGGCCGACCTGCTCGTCGTCGACGAACAGGGTGAGCGTCCCCTCGGTGCCCGGCATCTCCGGGTCCGAGCTCGGCCCGGTTGCCGCGAACTGCGCGGCGAGCACATGGCTCCCGGTGGTGAGCACCGGATCGGCCACCACGTCCTGGAGGACGGTGCCGATCCAGTTGAACGTGTAGCGGAGCTTCCCGTCCTTGACGTAGAGACTGTGCCCACCGGGGATCCCACCCGCCGCCCAGACCACGCCCTCGACGTCCGCCGAATCGATCCGGACTCCGGCCGCGATGGTGTAGGACCGACCCGGGACGGCCGGTCCGGCCGACTCGGGCACGTCGGCGGTGCCCGGGTAGAAGACGTAGCGGTCCCGGGAGGGCCCACCGCGCGGGCGCTCGGCCAGGACCTGCTCGAGTGCGCTCCGGTCGTCGAGCGGGAGCCCGTTGTAGATCCCGGCGAAGTAGAACCAGAGGCCCTTCAACTCCTCGAGCCGCTCCGGGTGGTCGGCGGCCACGTTCGTCGACTGCGACCGGTCGGTCTCCAGGTGGAAGAGCTCCCACTCGTCCTTGGCGAAGTTGCCCCAGCTCGACAGCGGCGGATGCACCGTGCTGGCCAGCCAGCCGTCGTGATAGATCGAGCGCTGGCCGAGCATCGTGTAGAACTGCGTCCCTTTGCCGGGCACGGCGGGATCGGTCAGTGCCGCCGCGAAGCTCTCACCCTCGATGGGGCTCTGCACGCGGCCGTTGATGGACTCCGGGGGCGTGATGCCGAGGAGCTCGTAGACGGTGGGGACCACGTCCACGGCATGGACGTACTGCTGGCGGGGCTCGTCCGAGGCCGCGATCCTCCCCGGCCAGGAGATCAGGCACATGTCGGCCACGCCGCCCTCGGCGCCGGCCCATCGCTTCCAGTACGGGAACGGGGTGTCGAGGGCCCACGCCCAGCCGGTGTTGTAGTGGTTGTTCGACGCCGGGGTGCCGAGCTCGTCGATGTGGGGCATCGTCGTGGCCGTGGTGTCCGGTACCCCGTTGAAGAAGCGCCACTCGTTGAAGCTCCCGTTCGGGCCGCCCTCGCCGCTGGCCCCGTTGTCGGAGATCACCACGATCAGCGTGTTGTCGATCTGGCCGGACTCCTCCAGGTAGTCGAGCACCCGGCCGACACGGTCGTCGTTGTAGGAGATGTAGCCGGCGAACACCTCGGCCATGCGGGTGAACAGCCGCCGTTCCTCGGCGGTCAGGGAGTCCCACGGACGGACGGTGTCGAGCTGGGGCCAGGCCTGGCCGCCGGGGCCGGTACGACCGGGTTCGCCGTGCGGGTTGATCGGGCTCAGCTGCGTCCCCTCGGGCAGCAGCCCGAGGGCGATCTGACGCTCGAGTATGCCGTCCCGGATGGCCTCGTAGCCCTCGTCGAAGACGCCCTTGTAGCGGTCCGCCCACTCCAGGGGCACAAGGTGGGGGGCGTGCCCGGCCTGGGGCGCGAGGTACAGGAAGAACGGCTTGTCCGGGTCGATGGTCTTGGCGTCCCGGATGAACTCCACCGCCTTGTCGCACATGTCGTCGGCCACGTGGTAGCCGTCCTCGGGGCGGCCCGGGGGCTCGATCGGGTGGTTGTCGTGGATGAGGTCCGGGTAGTACGAGTTGGTCTCCCCACCGAGCCAGCCGTAGAAGCGCTCGAAGCCCCGGCCGAGGGGCCACCGCCCCTTGTAGGCGGCGAGGTTGCACTCCTCACCGGGGGTGAGGTGCCACTTGCCCACGGCGTAGGTGTTGTACCCGTGGCCGGCCAGCACCTCGGAGATGAAGCCGTTCTCGAACGGGATGCGGGTGGAGATGCCCGGGAACCCGGAGGCGAACTCGGCGATGGTGGCCATGCCGTTCGACGTGGCGTTGCGGCCGGTCAGCAGCGACGCCCTCGTGGGCGAGCACAGTGCGGTGGTGTGGAAGTTGGCGAACTTCACGCCCCGCTCGGCGATGCGGGCCATGTTCGGGCACTGCACCGGGCCGCCGAACGTGTCCATGGTGGCGTAGCCGAGGTCGTCCCAGACGATGAAGAGCACGTTGGGGGCGCCGCCGGGCGCCTTCGGGGCGAGGTACGGCGTCCAGTCCGGGACCGAGTCACGGATGTCGACGGCGATCTTCCCGTTGAACTGCGTTGGCATGCGCCTCACCCATTCCCTCGTCGTGCCCCGGCCCGTCCGGCCGGCGTGGACCTCGCCACCGGACGCTCGACGGATGTCACCATCGGCCACCCGGAGGAAAGTTTCGCAGCTTCCCCGTCGACGCGTCGGTGCCCCCCACCGGCCGACGGATCCGCCGGTGGCGGCAGGGTTCCGCAGCCCGGGTGGCCAGGTCGCCCGGCGCCCACCGTCCTACGACTCCGACCTGGCCAACGGATCACGTCCCCGGGCCAGGTCGATCAGGTCCCGGGCGGAGATGTCCCGGGCGCGGCGCTGCTCGGCCGCCGTCAGATTCCCGGCGGGAACGAGCAGACGCAGTCCCCGGCTGTGGATCCGGAACGTCAGCGGGGTGTCGAGCTCGAGTGCCTCGCCGTCGACCCCGGCGTAGGCCTTCCCGGACCGGGACCGGACCTCGAACCGTTCGGCGGTGAACTCGTGCCAGTGACGGCTCCGTCGCCGCTGGCCGAGCGCCGACAGCGCGAAGACCTCCGCCGCCTCGGTCCCCGTCGCGGCCGAGATGGCGACGACACCGAGCTTCCCCGTGTCGAGCCGCCGGCGCTGGGACGCGTCCAGGGTCGCACCGAGCACATAGGGGTTGTTCGACACCTGGATGAGGAACGCGCCGTCCACCTCGCCCCGCTCCGGATCGGTGAACTGGAGGTCGAATGGCTCGGTCGTCCGCCCGAGCATCTCGGGCAGGAGCGCCCTCGTGGTCTCCGACTTGGCCTCCCGGTAGCCCTCCTGCTGCACGATGGTGGCGTAGATGCCGAGCGACACGTTGTTGACGAACAGTCGGTCGCCCACGGTGGCGTAGTCGATACGCCGCTCGATGCCGTCACCGAAGGCGTCCAGGCTCCGCCGGGGGTCCTCCCGGTCGATCCCCAGATCGAGGGCGAAGTGGTTCCGGGTGCCCGCCGACACGCACACGAACGGAAGGTCGTGCTCGATGGCGATCGAGGCGACCAGTGCCTGCGAGCCGTCCCCTCCGGCCATGCCCAGGCAGTCGGCACCGCGGGCGATGGCGTCGCGCGCCAGCTGTTCGAGGTCGAGGCCCTTGTCGAGCATGACGACCTCGACCCCGAGGTCCTCGGCCAACTCGGCGAGGCCGAACCTCGCCACCTTCCCCCCACCCGACCAGGGATTGCAGATCAGCACCGGATGCAGGGGCGGGGTGACGGGCACCGGACGGAGCTCGTCGTGCGCGTGCAGGTCACGGACGAGCGCGGTGCGCCCAAGGCCGACCGCACCCGCCAGGAGTAAGACCAGGGCCGCCAGGCGAAGTCCGACGTACTCACCCGCAGGGGTCGCCCCGACCAGTGCCACGACGAGTACCGCGCCGCCCACCGCCGCCCCGATGATCCCGATCGCCCTCCGCGGCATCCGCTCGGTGATGGCCCACCAGGCGCCGGCAGCCGCCACACCGAGGCCGCCCACGGCAAGGGCGAGGTAGCCGAGATTGCGGACGACGAACCCGACGGCCAACGCCACCAGCAGGAGACCGCAGGCCAACGCGCCGAGCGCCAGGACGCGCTCGCGCCAGCCGACTCGGCCGTGGGCGGCGCTCATCGCCGTCCTCCCCCGTCGGATCTGAAGCACGTCACGACCGGCAGTGTTCCACGGCCATCGCCCCGTCTGCAGACCGGCACGGCCCACGATCCCACCCCGAGGTCCGCGGCGGCCCGATCACGACGGCGACCTCGGGATGGTCCGGGGCCCAGGGCTACGACGCGTCCGGAGTGGCACCGTCCCACGCGACGTAGACCTTGCGCAGTCGCTCCTCCACCACCCAGGTGGTCGCCGCCCCCGCCTGCAGGCGGACGATGTCGCCCGGTCCGAGGGCGACGTCCGGCCAACCCACTACCGACATGGTGGCCCGACCGGACAACACGACGAAGACCTCGTCCGCCTCGACGTCGTCCACGGTGCCTCGATCGATCTCCCACACGCCGACCTCGCCGGGGCCCGTCGAGCCGATCGCCAGCGACCGGGTCCGGGCACCGTCGGCCGCCAGCGCGGCGAGTGCGCCGTGGACGACGGCCACCGGGGCGTCGTCCCAGGCCTGCGCGCTCACCGTCCGGACATCAGGGGCGGGCGACGACGGTGCCATACATGTCGTCCAGGGGGTAGCTCAGCAGTTCCAGGCGCTCGCCGTCGGGGCCGGGGAAGTAGGCCGAGTCGCCGTTGACCACGTGGACGTCGATGCCCACGTCGCGCACCTTCGCCACCAGGCGGTCGAACTGCTCGGGCGTCACGCTGATGGCGATGTGGTGGAGGCCGCCCAGGACCTCGGCGTAGCCGCCCAGGTCGAGTCCCGGGAAGTCGAAGTAGGCCAGGTAGTTGCCGTTGCCGACGTCGAAGAAGAAGTGGGTCGAGCCACGGTAGTCCCGGTTCTCGAACAGCTCGGCGAGCGGGAACTCCAGCAGGTCCTGGTAGAACGCGATGGTCCGCTCGACGTCGCTCGAGATGACCGCGAAGTGGTGCAGGCCCCGGGCCGACGACGCCGGCCGCTCCCCGGGCGGCCGCAGGTGGCGGGCCCGCAGGTCGTCCCATTCGGCCGAGCGGTCGACGTCGCTCCCGTGCCGGGTCATCCGCCGTCCTTCGCCCGGCAGTCGGCGCACCGACCGAGGATGGCGAAGTGCCGCGTGTCGATCTCGAAGCCGTAGCGGGCGAGAGCGGCCTTGGCGAGGCCCACGAAGAGCTCGTCGGGCGCCTCGAACGCGGTCCCGCAGTCCTGGCAGACGAAGTGGCAGTGGGCGCCCTCGGCTAGGTGGTAGGTCGCCGGCCCGTGGCCGAGGTGGGAATGGACCACCACGCCGAGCCGCTCGAGCTCATCGAGGTTCCGGTAGACGGTGGACAGCGCCACGTCGGGGGCGTCGGCCTGGACCTGCTCGGCCAGCTCCTCGGCCGTCCGGTGGCCCGGGCCCTCGAACAGGGCCTCGAGCAAGAGGCGCCGGGTCGTCGTGACCCGACCCCCGTGCTCGCGCACCAGGGCCAGCACGTCCTCGACGGTGTGGACCTCATGGAGGTGGTCGCGGACGGGGGACCTGCTCACAGGACCACCGTAGGACGCGACCCGACCGATCGCAACGCGCTCAGCCTGACGCACCCATGCCGGTGGCGAAGGCACCGATCACCTCGTCCCGCCACGCTCGCACCAACGGGGTCCGCTCGGCGTCGGTCCGACCCAACCGGACCAGGACGAGGTCGAGGGCCGGGCAGACGTCGAAGTACTGACCCTCGTGGCCGGCCGCCCAGAACGTGCCGAGCGGCTCGTCACGGGTCCACCAGTGGGTGCCGTAAAGATGGCCGTCCTCGGGATCGACCGAACGGGGCGTGCGTCCAGCGTCCACCCAGCCCACAGGCAGCAGCCGCGTGCCGTCCCAGGTGCCGTCCCGCAGATAGAACAGTCCGAACCGGGCGTAGTCGCGGGCCGTGGCGTGCACGTACGAGCCGGCCACCCAGGAGCCGGCCTCGTCGAAACCCGGCGTGGCCGTCGCCATGCCGATCGGGGCGAACAGCCGCTCGGTGAGGAACGTGCGGTAGGGGTCGCCCGCGCCGAGCACCCGGGCCACGATCCCCGACACCACCATGCTCGTGCCCGTCGAGTAGTTGAACCGGCTGCCCGGTGCTGCCGCCAGGGCCCGGTCGGCTGCGAACGCCGCCATGTCGGACTGGCCCCGCCCGAAGAGCATCTGGATCACATCCGACTGCTCGGGGTCCTCGTACTCCTCGAAGAAGGCCAGACCGTCCCGCATGGCGAGCAGGTGGTCCAACGTGATGGCCCGGCGGGGGTCGTCCGCCGCGGACCACAGCGGCACGTCGGCCGGCGCGGCCGGGTCGAGGCGCCCGTCCGCAGCCAGCATCCCGACCACCGCATGGAGCATCGACTTCGCCATCGACCAGGAGAGCAGCGGGATCTCGGGCCCGACGGGACGACCCGGCCCGTCGAAGCGCGGGAGGGCTCCGCCATAGCGCTCGTAGACGAGTCGGCCACCCTGGATGGCGACCACCGCATAGGTGTCGTGGAGCGGCCCGTCGGGGTCGAACGCCGACTCCATCAGGCCGTCGAGCTCCACTCCGGCCGGGAGACCACCCGTGGGCCACCCCTCCGTCGGCCACGGCACCCCCGCCGGCTGGGTGGGCAGGGGCACGAGGGGGCGGGACGGGAGGGCGGTGTCGGTCACCGGGCAAGCTTCGCGCGGGCGGTGGCGGGGCCGGAGGCCGGGAACGACCGGGGTGACGCGACGGGCCAGCCCCTAGGATGCCCACGGATCGCGTCCGACACCTCGGACTGGACACCAAGGGAGCCACCATGGAGATGGAGTACCGACGCCTCGGCGGAACCGGCCTCAAGGTCAGCGTGTTGTCGTTCGGCTCGTGGGTCACGTTCGGGCCGCAACTCGCCGGCAACCTCGCCGAGGACTGCCTGGCCGCCGCCCACGAGGCCGGGGTCAACTTCTTCGACAACGCCGAGGCCTACGCCGGCGGCGAGTCCGAGCGGATCATGGGCGAGGCGATCCAGGCCCTCGGCTGGCCGCGCCACAGCTACGTCATCTCCACCAAGCTCTTCTGGGGCCTCCACTCGGACGTCAACATGCGGAACACCCTCAACCGCAAGTACCTGTCGCAGGCCATCGACGGATCACTCGAGCGCCTCGGCCTCGACTTCGTGGACATCGTCTACTGCCACCGCCCCGACCCCGAGACTCCGGTCGAGGAGACGGTGTGGGCGATGTCCGACATGATCTCCTCGGGCAAGGCCCTCTACTGGGGGACCTCGGAGTGGTCCGCCGAGGCGCTGCGCGAGGCGTGGGACGTGGCGGACCGCCACCACCTCCACAAGCCCGTCGTGGAGCAACCTCAGTACAACCTGCTGTGGCGCGACCGAGTCGAACAGGAGTACGCCCCCCTCTACGACAGCATCGGCCTCGGCCTCACCACCTGGAGCCCGCTGAGCTCGGGCCTGCTCACGGGCAAGTACCTCGACGGGGTGCCCGAAGGATCCCGGGCGACGCTGCCCGGCTACGAGTGGCTGCGCAACCTGCTGACCGACCCGGACCGGAACCAGAAGGTGGCCGGGCTGCAGTCCATCGCCGAGGAGCTCGGCTCCACGCTGGCCCAGATGGCCATCGCCTGGTGCGTCAAGAACCCCCACGTCTCGACGGTGATCACCGGGGCCAGCCGGGTCGAGCAGGTCCACGAGAATCTGGGCGCCCTCGACGTCGTGCCCCGCCTGGACGACGCCGTCATGGCCCGCATCGCCGCCGTCGTCGACTGAACGCGTACCGCCGGCTCAGCCGGCACGGTCCCGTCGCTCGAAGTCGTGCTGGTGCGCGGCGATCACCCAGGCGTTGCGGTTGACCCGCCGGG
>CAZULR010000062.1:0-10446 GCA_964621235.1 uncultured Acidimicrobiaceae bacterium | reverse complement strand
GGCTCGATCGACGCCTTCTGCGAGCAGATCGTGTCGGGGGCGGTCCATCCGGGCGACGTGCTGGTCATCTTCGGCGCCACCCTCATCGTCTGGGCCGTGACAGAGGAGTGGATCGAGGTACCCGGGCTCACCTCGTTCCCGAGCACGGCGCCGGACCGGTTCCTGATCGGCGGCCCGAGCAACGCCGGCGCCCTCTTCGTGGACTGGGTGCGGGCGCTGACCGGCGGGGTGGCACCCACGGACCGGCGGGGGGGCGGGACCCGGCGCGACGGGGGAGCGGGATCCGTTGCCGACGATCGACCTGGGGACCCCGCCCGGGTCCCGGTCTGGCTGCCCTACCTGCGGGGGGAGCGCACCCCGTTCCACGACCCCCGTCTCCAGGCCAGCCTGCATGGACTGGACATCGCCGAGGGGCCCGAGGCCGTGGTACGGGCCTCCCACGAGGCGTCCGGATTCGTCATCCGGAAGCTGGTGGAGCTGTCGGGGGTGCCGGCCCGTCGGATCGTGGCCACGGGCGGGGGGTCGCGCTCGACGGCATGGATGCAGGCGGTGGCCGACGCCACCGGGCTCCCGGTCGACACGGTGGCGGTGCCCGAAGGGGCGGCACTGGGTGCGGCGTTCCTGGCCCGCCTGGCGTCCGGGCTCGAGTCGGACTTCCAGGCCTCGGGCGCCTGGGCCCGCACGGGGTGGCGCATCGAGCCCGACCCGGTGTGGGTGGCCGCCGCGGATCGCCGTTACCGCAGGTTCGAGGCACTCGGCCCAGGCGGGCTGACCCCGGTGTAGCGCGGCCCGGGGGCCCCGACGGTCGACCCGGCGCCTTCAGCCGCCGGTCGGGACGACGACGGCCTCCACCTCAGCGCTCCGCTCCGGCCGGGCCGGCGCGCCGAGCGCCCTCCACCGGTCCTCGAGCGGGAACCGGTGGGCACCCGTCGGGGCCCGGTGGGGTCGGGTCAGGATCCGACCGCCAGGGCCATCACCGGTCACCCCCGGGGGGGCGGGTCCGCCATGGCCCGCACGGCGGCCACGAACCCGTCGAAGTCCTGGGCCTTCATCTCGACCACGGCGCTCAGGTCGGGGACGTAGTGGTCGAAGCGGGGGCTGGCGATGCACGCGACGATGCCGGCCGCGACCTCCTCGGCCGGCACGAGCGGCCCCGCGTAGTCCGCCGGGTCGTTGCCGGGCTGGTCCCAGATCTCGGTGTCGACCGGACCGGGCAGGACCAGGCGCACGGACACGCCCGTCCCCGCCAGGTCGGTGGCGAGGGCCTCGCTCCATCCGGTGAGGGCGAACTTGGAGGCGCAGTAGGCCGCCTCGTGGAGGATCGGGATCCGTCCACCGAGGCTGCTCACGTTGACGATGGTGCCCGACCCGCGCTCGAGGAGGCGGGGGAGCAGGGCGAGGGTGATGGCCACCGGTGACAGGTAGTTGAGGGTCATCGCCCGTTCCACCTCGGCGAGTGTCAGCCGGTCCGCCGGCCGCCGCAGGGGGATGCCGGCGTTGTTGACCACCACGTCGATCGGTCCGAGCTCGTCCCAGACGGCGAGGGCCAGGTCGCCCGCCGCCGCCGGGTCGGCGAGGTCGGCCGACCACCACCGGGACCCGGGTGCGGTGGTCCGGCAGCCTGCGGTCACCTCCTCCAACCGCTCGGCCCGGCGGGCCACCAGGGCGACCGTGGTCCCGGTCGAGGCCAGGAGGCGGGCGGTGGCCGCCCCGATGCCGGACGAGGCCCCGGTGACCAGCGCCGTGGTCATCGGGCCGGTCGCGGGGTCGGGCCGTCAGCCGCCGGGGAGATCATCGGCCGAGGATAGACCTTCCCACCCGGCGGGAGGCGGGTCGAGGCGCCAGTACTGCTCGGGGACGTTCGCCTCCAGGCGCTCCTCCAGCAGGTGGTCGCGCCGCAGCGGTTCGAGTTGGCTTCGGTAGCACCCGATGGCCGCCCGCTTGGTCGCCGCGTCGGGGGCCACGGGGACGATGGCGGGCGTGGGCCACAGGCCATCGCGGAAGAGCCGGGCCACCCGCCAGGCGAGGAGCCCGGGCAGGTGGGAGTACCCGGCGTCCTCGTAGCAGAACCAGAGGGGGCCGGTGCCGTCGGCGCCCAGGGCGTCGCGGGCCAGGAGGCCGGCATCGTGGGTGAGCACGTGGTCCGGGTTGGCCAGCCCCATCGGCAGGAACACCGCCGTGGGGTCGGCATCGCCGATGGCCTCGCCGAGTGACGGTGCCACGTCACCCGGCGACGGCCGGGCGTCGGGCGCGACGTACTGGTGATCGGCGAAGTCCAGCCACACCGGCCGGGCGCCGAGGACCGCCATGGCGGCGCGGTCCTCCTCGCGTCGGATCGCCACCACGTCGTCGTCCGCCGTGAACCCGCCGAGGGCGTCCCACTCGGACGCCGGGTCGGGATAGGCCGCCGGTCGCCCGGCCATGACGGTCACCACCGTGCTCCCGGGGTTCGACGACAGCAGGTGGGCCGCACCCAGCGCCGCGTCATCGAAGTGCGGGGACACCACGAGCACGCGGTCGAGCGCACCCTCGTCCAGGCCGCCCCACATGCGCCGTGCGTCCACGCCGTGAGCGTACCGCCCGGTCGCGGTCCCGGCCGGGGACACCCGGCGGGCTCAGCTGAGGGCGCGGCGCTTGAACCCGACCATGCCGATGACCATCAGCACCACCAGATAGGCCACACCCACCACGAAGCACAGCCACGTGGCGATGTGGGGGACGTAGGGGACCATGAGCCCGCGGAGCCCCTCGCTCACGTACGTCATCGGATTGAGGGCGGCGACCACCTGGAACCACCGGAGGTGGTCGAGCGACGGCCACGGGTACTGGCTGCACCCGGTGAAGATCAACGGGGTGAGCACCAGGGCGAACGTGACGTTGATCCGATGCGGTGGCACGAAGGTGCCGAGGATGAGGCCCATGGCGGCGCCCAGCATCGATCCGAGCACCATCATCACCACGACGGCGACCCCGGTCGAGGCCCGCCAGGGGATGGACCCCAGGATCCAGATGCCGATCGGGAACATCACCGCGGCCGCCACGAACCCGCGCATGGCCGCGAACACCACCTTCTCCACGGCGACGGCACCGACCGGCAGCGGCGCCAGGAGCCGGTCCTCGATCTCGTTGCTGTAGGAGAACTCGATCACCAGTGGGAGCGCCGTGCTCTGCAGCCCGGTGAGCACGGCGGCCAGGGCCACCAGGCCCGGGAAGAGGACCTCCTGATAGCCGGGACGGGCGTAGCCGAGCTCGGTGAGTACCTTGCCGAAGACGAAGAGGAGGAAGAGGGGCTGGAGGATGACCTGGGCCAGGAAGATGGGGAACTCCCGCCCGGTGACGAACAGGTCGCGCCGCAGGATGGCCAGTCCGGTGCGCCATGGGCCCCAGCCGGGGAGTCGGGCACCCGGGGCCACGCCGACCACTTCGACCGCGGCGTCGGGGCTCATCGCAGCGCCCTCCCGGTCAGATGGATGAACACGTCCTCGAGGTTGGGCTCGCCGAGGCGCACGTCGGTCAGGCGGGCACCGGTGTGGTCCACCAGTTGGGCGACGGGCGCCACGTAGGGCGCGGCCTCGCCGTCGACGTCGATCCGGAACCGCCAGCCGGTGCCGGCCGGCCCGTCGAGCTGGTCCACCGTCCGGACGCCGGCGAGCCCGCCGAGCAGTATCCCGAGCGATCCGGCGTCGCCGTCCGGGTCCGGTTCGACCGTGCAGTCGAGGGTGCGCTCCCCGCTCATGCCCCGCACCAGGTTGGTCGGGGTGTCGAGGGCGAGCACCGTGCCGTGGTCGATGATGGCCACCCGGTCGCTGAGCTCGGCCGCCTCGTCCATGTCGTGGGTGGTGATCACCACCGTCGTGCCCGTCGCCTTGAGCTCGGCCACCTTCTCCCACAGGAACAGCCGTGCTGCCGGGTCCAGTCCGGTGGAGGGCTCGTCGAGGAAGAGGACCGACGGAGCGTGCATCAGGGCCCGGGCGATCATCATCCGCTGGATCTGGCCACCTGAGAAGTCGTCCGGCCGGCCCTCGGGGCGGTCGTCCAGGCCGAACTGGGCGAGCAGGGCATCGGCCAGTTCGTTACGCCGGGCCCGGGGGATCCCGTGGTAGCTGGCGTGGAACAGCAGGTTCTGGCGGACGGAGAGTGAGCGGTCCAGGTTGTTCTGCTGGGGCACGACACCCAGCACCCTCCGAGCGCCGACCGGGTCGGCCACGACGTCGACACCCGCCACGACGGCCCGTCCGGCGGTCGGCCGGATGCGGGTGGTCAGGATCCCGATGGTGGTGCTCTTGCCGGCCCCGTTCGGACCGAGGAACCCGAACACCTCGCCCCGACCCACATCGAAACTGACACCGGCCACCGAGTCGACGGGCGCCTTGGGATAGCGCTTGACGAGGTCCCGGACCTCCACGGCCGCATCCCGGCCGTCCGGCCCGGTGCCGAGGCCGGGCGGCGTGACGGTGCCGGTCTGGCGAGGTGCGCTGCTCATCCCCCGGGTGCACTCCTTTGGCCCACCGGGCTCCCGTTGGGACGGGGCCCGACGCGGACGACGCGTCCGTGTCGGGGCCTGACGATACGGTACGGGGGCCGGCCGTGTACAAGTTCGAGTGCCTCCACGACGGCGAGTCGCCGTTTCTGGCCTGCCGGCTCCCCTCACAGGAGGGTGCACGGGCGACCCGCCCGGGGGGTCCGGGCAGCCGGGTTCGCCGTCACCCACCGGAGGACGGGCGCCCCGGGGCTACGCGCCAGCGGATCCGCGGAGCCAGCGCAGCCCACCCAGGAGGTGCCTCAGGTAGTCCGTGTCCTCCCAGGCGTGGGGGAAGTGGCCGAGGGACGTCGAGAACACCCGCCCCGCGCCCTCGGTGAAGCACCACGACAAGGGGTAGCCGTCGTGGGCGGTGGCCGGCGGTGGGCCCCCCGGCGTCCCCGTCGGGCCGAGCTCTTCGGGACGGGCCGTCAGTAGGACGTCGGCGTCAGGCCGGAGGTCGGCGAAGAGGTAGACCTCGTCGTGCCAGGTCCAGGTGGAGCCGAGGTGGGACACGGCTGGATGCTCCGGCCGTCGGACGTCGAGGGAGACGGTCGTGGTCCAGGGGTGTCCGGCGAAGCGGGCCCCGACGAGCCGCCCATACTCGGCCCACCCCTGGCAGGCGTCAGTGGCCGAGTGCACGGCGAGGATCGTGGACGCTCCCGACCGGACCCGGTCCACCAGCACCGTGCGCTGATGCTCCGACCACGGTGTTTCGCCGATGGTGAACAAGGCGACGACAGCGGCCGATGAGAGGTCGGCGTCCGACAGGTGGCCCACGTCGGTCACCCGCCCGAATCCGAGTCCCACCATGCCGGCCAACTCCTCCATCGCCGTGGCGGACTGGTCGAGGACGCCGTGCACCCCTGCCGGCCCGTCCCGGTAGGGCGCCACCTGGGTGACGTAGAGGAGGCCGTCAGCGGGCACGCCCGGAGCCTACCGTCGGAGGCTGGCCCGGCACGGGTACGGAGCAGGGTGCCGTGCTGTGCCGATCGCACGCGCACGGCCGTGGCGGGACCGTCCACCGGGGTGACGTCACGCGACCTGGCGGGCAAGCACCGGAAAACGGGTCGACCTATAGTGACGCCGGTTGCAGCGCCCGGACGGACGGCGTGCCGGGACGGGCCCGAAGGGGGAGAGGTGGGGTCGTGACCGGACTGCCCGACACGATGCCCGCCGCCGTCTACCGACGGCCCGGGGTGGTCGAGGTGGAGCAGCGGCCGGTGCCGCGGCCCGGCGCCGGCGAGGTCCTGGTGGAGGTCGACCACTGCGGGATCTGCGGCTCGGACATCCACCTGCTGCTCGAGGGCTGGGCCGGCGAGCCCGGCCTGATCGCCGGCCACGAGTACACCGGCTCGGTGGCCGCCCTGGGCGAGGGCGTGGACACGTGGACGCCGGGTGACCCGGTCGTCGGTGGTCCCTCGCCACGTTGCGGCCGCTGCCGTCGGTGCCTCGAGGGGAAGCCGTCCCAGTGTGAGGAGCAGGGCTCCATCGTCGACGGCGCGGACGGGGCGTTCGCCCGGTACGTCCTGGTGCGGGCCGCCTCGCTGGTGGCCCTGCCCCCGGGCCTCACCTCACGCCAGGCGGCCCTGGCCGAGCCCCTGGCGGTCGCCCTGCACGGCATCACCCGCTCCGGTGCCGGACCCGGTGACTCGGTGATGGTCATCGGGGCCGGGCCCATCGGGGCCCTGTCCATCGCCGCGCTGGTGGCCCGGGGCATCGGGCCCGTGGTCGCCGTGGAGCCGGGGGACCGGCGCCGGCGCCTGGCCCGTGAGCTCGGCGCCGCCGAGGTGCTCGACCCCACCGACCTCCAGACGTTCCCCGCCTGGGAGCCCGAGCGGATGGCCGACCGCGCCGTGCACGTGGTGCTCGAGTGCTCGGGGCGGAAGTCGGCCATGGAGGCGGGGTTCCACCAGCTCCGTCGGGGCGGCACCCTGGCGCTGGTGGGGGCGGGCATCGAACAGCCGAGCTTCGATCCCAACCGCTTCATCCTGAACGAGCTCTCGGTGGTGGGCTCCTTCGTCTACGACCAGGGCGGGTTCGAGGACGCCCTCAGCCTCCTGGCCGAGCCGTCCTTCCCCACCGACCTCCTCATCGAGGCCGGCGACGTGCCGCTCGAGGGCATCTCCGAGGCGCTGGCTGGCCTGGCCGAGGGACGGTTCGCCGGCAAGGTGATGGTCGCCCCCCGGGGGACGGACGGGACCGGGTCATGACGCACCCCTACTACCCGTCGGGCAACCCGCGGCTCAACCACGTGGCCATGAGCCTCGACCCCGGCCTGCTCGACGCCGGACACCGGGCCGACCTCTGCGACTTCTGGGGCCAGGTGTTCGGGTTCGAGGAGCTCGAGGTGATGACCGAGGACCGCCACCGTCTGGTGCTGTCGTGTGTCCACTGGGACCAGTTCCTCTTCCTGATCGCCGACGACGACCCGATGCGGTGCCCGCGGCTCGACCACTTCGGCTTCTCCGTGGGCACGCTCGAGGAGCTGCAGGGCGTCCGGGACCGGGCCGTGGCCTACCGGGAGCACGACGAGCGGGTCGATCTGGTGGATCTCGCCGTCGACGACCAGGGGGTGGTCCGTATCCACTCGATCTACGTCCGGTTCCTCCTGCCGATGATGGCCGAGGTCCAGTGGTGGGAGTTCCCCGGGTGAGCGGGGCGACCCCCGGCGGCACCGGACGCAACAGCCTGCAGGTCGGGGTGTTCGTACCGCAGGGCTGGAAGCTCGAGTACACCGGCTGGTCGGGCCGGGCCGCCTTCGAGCGCTCGGTCGAACTGGCCGAACTGGCCGAGGAGCTCGGCTACGACCACCTCTGGGTCTACGACCACGTGGAGACCGTGCCCCGCCGCCGGCCCACCCATGTCTTCGAGGCCTTCACCCTCCTGGCCGCGCTGTCCCAGCGGACGTCCCGGGTAGGCCTGGGCCAGTTGGTCACGTGCGCCTCCTACCGCAACGTCGGCCTGCTGGCCAAAGAGGCGGCGTGCGTCGACGTCTACTCGGCGGGCCGGTTGATCCTCGGACTGGGCGCCGGATGGTTCCACGAGGAGTACCACTCCTACGGCTACGAGTACCTGTCCGACCGCCGGCGATTGGCGGTCCTGGACGAGACCCTCGAGGTGGTCCGGCGGCTGTGGACCGAGGAGACGGTCACCTTCGCCGGAGAGCACCTGCACTTCGTCGGGGCCTTCTGCGATCCCAAGCCCGCCCAGGCACTGCCGCCGGTCCTGGTGGGGGGCGGGGGCGAGCAGGTCACGCTGCGGATCGCCGCCCGCCGCGCCGACCTCACCAACTGGCAGGTCGGACTGGACGCCTTCGTCCGCAAGTCCGGGCTGCTGGAGCGCTACTGCGACGAGGTGGGGCGGCCCTTCGGGGAGATCACCCGGACCCACGGACCGGACTGCCGCATCTTCGACACCGACGCCGAGGCCCGTGCCTGGTGCGCCTCGGACGACGGGGGGGACCTGTGGGGCCACGACGAACCTGACCGGTACCTGGCCGACAACCTGGTGGGCACCGTCGAGCAGGTGGCCGAGAAGGCCCAGGCCTTCGTCGACGCCGGGTGTCGGGGACTGCTGCTGTGGCTGCGCGACTACCCCGGCGACGAGACCCTGCGGCGCTTCATGGCCGAGGTGGTGCCGCGGCTCGAGGTGCCGGACTAGCGCTGGAGGTCCCGGTCGAGGAGGTGCCGGTCCCGGGAGCGACCCGTCCCGACCCGCCGTCCTCGTCCCGCAGGCGGCGGCGCAGTGCCTCCTTCACGACCTTGCCCGACGGTGTCCTCGGCAGCTCGTCGATGGTCCGGACCTCCTCCGGCCACTTCTGGTGGGCCAGCCCGGCCCCGTCGAGGTGGCGGCGCACCGCGGCGACGTCCACCGGCGCGGTTTCCGGGGCCAGCCGCACGAAGGCGCAGACGTGCTCGCCGAGCCGGGCGTCGGGGGCGCCCACCACCGCCGCCTCGACCACGCCGTCCAGGGTCAGCAGCAGCTCCTCCACCTCGACGGCGCTGATGTTCTCGCCCCCGCGGATGATGATGTCCTTCTTCCGGTCGGTGATGGTGAGGAACCCGGCGTCGTCGAGCACGCCGACGTCCTCGGTGCGGTACCAGCCGTCGTCGTCGAACAGCGCGGCGGTGAGGGCCGGATCGGTGTAGCCCATGCAGCAGTCGGGGCCGCGTGACCAGATCTCCCCGGGCTGCCCGTCCGGCACCGGTCGGCCGAAGTCGTCGAGCAGGCGGATCTCGACCCCGGCCAGCGGGCGCCCGTCGGTGGCCAGCCGCTGGCGCTCGGGGTCGCTGTGGTAGCTGCCGGTGATCGAGGGGTGCTCGGTGGAGCCGTACATCCGGACCAGCGACAGTCCGAGGGCCGTGGCCCGCTCGGCGACCGAAAGGGGGACGGTCGAGCCGCCGAGACCGATGAAGTGCATCAGCTCGAGGTGCTCGTCGGTGCGGTCCGGATGGTCGAGCAGGCTGGTGAGGAAGTACGTGGCCCCGGAGCCACAGGCCAGGCCGAACTCACGCATGATAGCCAGGAGGCGCGGCGGGTCCCACACGTCGGTGAGGTGCACGGGGTCGCCCTTCAGCACCGGGATCAACAGCGCGCCGAGCATGCCCATGGCGTGGCCCACCGGTGCCCCGGTCAGGGTGTGGCGGCCGCCCGACGCTCGCATGTCGCCGAGCTGGCGTACCTCGGCACCGATGGTCCGGTGGGTGTGGACCACCCCCTTCGGGTCGGACGTCGTCCCCGAGGTGTAGGCGATGACCGCGGCCGCCGTGGCCGGCACGTCCCGCCGGGCCGGCAGCGGCCGCCCGGAGGCCTCGAGCTCCTCGAAGTCGAGGAGCCCTTCCGGCAGCGGGCGCGCCGCCCCCACGACCGCCACCGTGGCTACCCCGTCGAGGGCGTCACCCATGCGCCCGAGTCCGTCGAGGTAGTCGGTGCGCCCGAACTCGGCCGCGGTCACGAAGGCGCGCACCCCGGTCCGGCGCAGGATGTACCCCACTTCCTTCGGACCGTAGAAGTGGACGATCGGCACCACCGTCGCCCCGACCAGGGCGGTGGCGTAGAAGGTGACGGCGGCCTCGGACCAGTTGGGCAGCTGGAACGCCACCGGGTCGCCCGGCCCAACCCCCCGGTCGGCCAGCGCCCCCGCCAGCGCCAGCGCGCGCGTCCGCAGCTCACCGAACGTGCCCGTCCAGGGCCGCGTCCCCGAGTGGATCCGGAACTCCTGATCGGGGTGTCCGGCGAGGGCCTCGTCGAGCAGGTGGCCGAGGGTCCGGTCGTCCCACAGCCCCTCGGCCAGCCAGCGCCGCTCGAGCTCGGCGGGCACGGTGCGCAGCGACCACCGCGACGGGTCGGCGGCGTCGGGAGGGGGACCGCCCGTGGTCAGGCCCACGGGGCTCGGACCACCTGGGCGTCGAGGACGTCGACGGCCACCGTGCGCGCTGGCACCTGCGGCGTCGTGGGCGGGGGCGCCGACCTCAGCGCGGCCACGTGGGCCTCGAGGTCGGCCATGGTCTCCCAACGCTCGACGAGCCGCACCCGGCCGGGGTCAGCGGCGTCGCCGGCGAAGGCGTAGTCGATGCAGCCGGCCTCCGCCCGGGTGGCGGTGACCTGCGCCGCCTTCTCCTCCAGGAACCGGTCGCGGTCCCCGGCCTCGACCTCGAAGACCCCGAGCACGATGATCATGGTGGCTCCCTCCCCCGGCTGTCGGCCCCGGGCCGGTCCGCCCGGCCACGGAACCGAACACTACGATGATCGGGACCGGCGGGGCCGAACGGGGAGGGGAGTGGGGTGGAGCACTCGGGATACGTGGCCCGACCCGACTACCGGGTGGACGTCCTGGCCCGACGCAATCGGGTGACGGTGTCGTCTGGCGGTGAGGTGCTGGCGGACAGCCGGGGCGCGCTCCTGGTCGACGAGCAGGACCACGG
>CAZULR010000061.1:0-10561 GCA_964621235.1 uncultured Acidimicrobiaceae bacterium | reverse complement strand
GTGGCAGAGCGGCATCTACCCCTACAAGAACCTCATGGCCCGCAAGGCCTACGAGCACGAGAAGTACCGCCTCCAGGTGGAGCTCCTCAAGCTGCAGGCCTGGGTGAAGGACACCGGCCAGCGGGTCGTCATCGTCTTCGAGGGACGGGACGCCGCCGGCAAGGGCGGCACCATCAAGCGGTTCATGGAGCACCTCAACCCGCGTGGTGCGCGCGTGGTGGCGCTCGAGAAGCCGACCGAGGTCGAGCGGGGCCAGTGGTACTTCCAGCGGTACGTCCAACACCTCCCCACCGCCGGGGAGATCGTCCTGTTCGACCGCTCCTGGTACAACCGCGCCGGCGTGGAACGTGTCATGGGCTTCTGCGACGAGCAGGAGCTGATCGAGTTCCTGCGTCAGGTGCCCGAGTTCGAGCGGAACCTCACCCGGAGCGGTGTCCATCTGATCAAGTTCTGGTTCTCAGTGAGCCAGGACGAGCAGCGCCGACGGTTCAAGGAGCGCGAGCGGCACCCGCTGAAGCAGTGGAAGCTCTCCCCCATCGACCTGGCGTCCCTCGACATGTGGGATGCCTACACCGACGCCAAGAACGACATGTTCGTGGCCACCGACACCGACGAGGCCCCGTGGACGGTGGTCAAATCCAACTGCAAGAAGCGCGCCCGGCTCAACGCCATGCGCTACGTCCTCCACCGGATGCCGTACCCGGGCAAGGATCTCGAGGAGATCGGCAAGCTCGATCCGTTGATCGTGGGCCGGGCCAGCGACCTCTACGAGTCCGGGGAACGGCTCCCCTCGACGTCGGACGGCTCCGTCCCGGCCTGACCGGTCCGGAGCCGGGCCGCCGGATCCGCGACGCGCCCTGCGGTGGCGCTACGGACCCGACGGCCCTTCCTCGTCGCTGCGAAGGAAGTCCAGCGGTGGCAGCGGTTCGCCGGGAGCCGGGTCGCCCTCCGGCGCCGAGGGGTCCTGACTGGCGACGTACAGGGTGAAGATGTGGCCCGTCCCTCCGGCCGGTCGGCGGCGCGTCCCGGGGTCGCCCGGGGGTCGTCGCCCGGGTTCGGTCACCGGTGCTCCCCGAGGCCCCGCCCGGCACGGACGCCGGGACCCGCGGTCCGGGCGCGCACCCGGGGCGTGCTCCTGGCGACAACATCGCTCGGCGCGACTACAGGCATCGACGGCTCCTGCTGCCCCTACGCTCCACTTCGTCGCCCGGTGCTGCCACCGCTCCGGACGACCTCCTCCAGCAACCATCGCGCCGGACCCTGTCAATTGCAACAGTGTGCAAACTTGGCGGGGCGCAGCGCCACCCTCGCATCCATGGACGGACGGCCACCGGTGCAAATCTCCCCCCTCCGGCCGTGACACCGGGTGTCGATGGCGCACGAGCTCCCGGACCCCGTTCGGCTCCGCTCGGCCGACGTCGCGGTGGCGAGGCGGGGCATGGACGCCAGGGAGCGGGCGAGCCCCTGATCGCCACCATGCGGGCACGGCGGGCCGATGACGCCCGGCGGGCGACGACGACCGCCATCCGCACCCAGGAGTCGGCGCACCACCGGTCCCGACTCCGGCTCATCGCCGTCGCCATCGCCGAAGCTGCGACCGATGCCGAACGCTGCGAGCTGTGGAAGATGAGCACCGAGACGGAGCGACGCGCCAAGTGGGAGATCGCCGGGCTGGACGCCGTCGAGGCACCTCGGCCGACCTGACGGACGGGCTCGGCGTCTTGCTCCGGGGCGGCCCCGACGGTTGCCGGGACGCCAGGACCGGATGGACGATTCGGCCGCCGTGGGCCGTCAGGCGGTGGCGGAGGGGTGCAGGTACTCCCGGGCCTCCTGGACCAGGACGGCCGCCCGCTGCCGCGAAAACCCCCACAGCTCGGCGATCTGCCGGGCGCTCATGCCCGCCTCCACGCACTGGGCCACCATGACCACCCGGAAGCGATGGCGCGAGGTCACGACCAGCCGGAGTGCCGCCTCGAGGTCTTCGCGGTGGGTGCGCACCCGAGAAGTGCTCAAGGTCTCCATGACGTCGGCGCCCGCCTCGAGCCGGCGGACGCCTTCGAGGATGCCCTGTTCTGCCTCGCTCATGGCGGCACGGGCGCGTGCGCTGGCGGCGGCGACCTCCCGCAGGGTGGCGATCACGTCGTCCCTCGCGTCTGGCATGGGGGAAGGATACGCGCCCGGGGCGGTGCGGCCGCGGACCGCACTCCTGGTCGCGGTCTCTCCTGGCGACAGCCGTCGACGAGGCGACGACGGACCTCGAGGCCCGGGGTCAGACCGGGGGCTCCCAGTCCGGATCGATCTCGAGGAACTGCGTCCCGATGGCCTCGAGCCCGATCCCGAGGAGCGTCCACTCCTGGCGCTCGCCACCCGGACCGGTCGGTCGTTCGCACACCTGGGCCCCGTCCCGGCTGGCTTGGCGGAGGGCGTAGCCCGCGGCCATAGCGCCCGTCGACTCGGTCAGCTGGCGCAACGTGAGGCCCCGCCGGAGGCGCAGCCCGAGCTGGACCATGATCGCCTCGAACAGCTGGTCCCACGCCTCACCGGTCTCCTCGAGGCCCTCGGCCAGGGCCTGACGGAGTTTCGGATCGGACTTGTTGCCCGGATTCGTGACGGTCACCACCCAGACGCCGACCCACAACTCCCAGTTGCGGGTTCCCACCCGGCTGCGGATGGCGACCTCGCCAGCCAGCCGGGTGATCTCGACGAGGGCTGCCCAGCGGGACTCGGGCGTGGAGAGGTCGAATGTGACAAGCAGGGGTCCGAGCAGGTCGAGGGCGGCACCGAGCTGCCCCACCTCGTTGGTCCCGGCGACCACGCGGGCCATGATCTCGGACTGGAAGTCCGCCTGGTCGACCCAGACGCGTCGGATCACCGAGGCATTGGTGAGCCGGACGCCCGTGTCAGCCTCGACCCGGGCGAAGACCCGCTTGAAGGTGAGATCGGCGCCCGTGCGCAGGCCCTCCTCGGCGAGGATGGCCATGCCTGCGTTGACGACCAGGTCCCGCAGCTCTTCGCGTGCCCGGCGTGGAGCCCTCGTCGGCGTCACCATGCTCCGAGTAGACCAGGCGGCGACAGGTTCGGTCAAAGCCCCGTCGACGCCGACGGCGATCCCACGGCACCTGACGCCCAGCACCACTCTCTCGGGCATGCCGCAGCGGCTGCGCACGGTGCGCAGAGTCCGATCGGCGCTGGTAGTGGCCCTGGTGGTCGCGTTCGTCGGTGCGATCGGGCCCGTTCCACTGTCGACGGGACCGGGCCCGGCCGGTGCGGCCGACCACGCATCCCCACCCGCGGTCGACCCCCGGGACGCGACGATCCCCCAGAACTCGGTGTCGGCGTTCGGCTCGGCCGAAGCAGCTGTTCCGGGAGCCACGCTCACGGGGCTGGTGGCCGGAATCGTCGGCATCGCCTCCACCCCCGACGGCGGGGTGTTCGCCTTCGGCGACGCGCCGTTCACGGGCTCCTCCGGGGGTGCCGTCCGCAAGTCATCGGCCGTCGGGATCGCCGGTCGGCCCGGTGGGTACTGGATCGCCTTCGGTGAACACCGCATGCCGTCGATCCTGCCGGCGATCACCCAGTACGTCGCCGGTCGATCGGACAACGTGACCGTGGCCGTCGAGGACCTCGACCGCGGGGCGGTCCTGCAGTACCGGCCGGGAGCGATCGACAACACCGCCAGCACCCTGAAGGTCGACATCCTGGCCACGCTGCTCGCACGCGCCCAGGCGGAGGGCCGGTTCCTGACGGCGGTCGAGCAGTCCCTCGCCGTCCCGATGATCGAGGAGAGCCTCGACAGCGCCGCCGCTACCCTCTGGGAGGAGTTGGGGCCGTCCTCGGTCGGGGCTCTGGAGCGTCAGGCCGGACGTACGTCCACCGTCCCGGCCGCCGATGGCGTCTGGGGCACGACCACCACGACGGCCCTCGACCGGGTGGACATGGCGAAGCTGCTGGCCGAGCCCAACGGGGTGCTCGACGACCAGTCACGGGCCTACGTGCTCGACCTCATGGAGCACATCACGCCCTCCCAGGACTGGGGCGCGACCGGTGGCGTGCCGCCCGACGTGACCGTCGCCCTGACGAACGCGTTCGCCGAGTTCGACGGGTGGCAGATCAACACCGAGGGCTGGGTCGACGGCGACGGCCGCGACTACCTCATCGGCGTGCCGACCAACGGCAACGCGTCGGAGGGGTACGGCATCGACACGGTCAACGCCATCTCCTCCATCGCCTGGCCGGGCATGGGGAACTGAGGGCCGTCCCCGGGGTGGCGTGCCGATGCGGGCCCGACTCAGGGGGCCGGACAGGTGCCGGCGAGCATCCGGCCGCCGGCCGTCCCGGTGACCTGGGCCACCGCCGCGGCACCGATCTGCGGCCACGAGGTCGTCACGGCGATCGCCCTGCCTCCCGGGCCGACGATGCTCAGGTGTGCGGTCACCGCCGTCGCCCCCACCCGGACGGTGCCCGATACGCCCACGCCGGGAACGAGCTGGTCGCCGATGAGCGTGAGCCGGTCGCCGCCACCGCTTGGACGCACCGTGCCGCCGTGGAGCCCGGCGTCGAGGACGGCGCCGATTCCGGCCGCGCGCGCCACGGCGTCGCCGGCGGTGGCCACCCCGGCGGCGGCCAGCCGCAGGTCGTACGTGGAGGCCCGGTTGCCGGAGGACGGCGACACGGCCGTCACCTCCGCCGGTGATTCCGGGTAGGACCCGACCGACCGGATGGCCGGGATGGCGGAGGCGCACGACGCGTCGAGCGAGTCGATGGCGCGTGGGGCACGGACGAAGGCCTGGATGAGCGTCGATCCGCAGGGCTGGTCCCCCTCGCCCACGACGTGTGTCGAGTTGGCCAGTTCGACGAACCGCTGGTGCCCTCCCAGTTGACCCAGGATCCGGGGCACGTCGACCGGCGGCGTCCAGGAATCCAACTCCCCACCGAGGACGAGGACCGGCATCGTCGCCGGCAGGAGCGGGAGCGATCCGTTCGTGGGCGGAACGGCGGCGGTCGGACGGGGCCAGCCCGTGCACGCCGTGTAGGCCTCGGTGTTCTGGTCTTGGGCCAGCCATTCGTCGACGGTGAACGGCGCGAAGGTCCGGGGATCGAGCCGGGCCTCGGCGGCCGCCAGGTCGGCCGACCGGGTCGCCGGTGACGCCGTCATGGGGAAGAGCTGGGGGTAGTCCAGGCACGACACCGCCAGGTACAGGCCGCCGGAGTACGACGTCGGGGGGATCCCCGTGTACTCCTCATCGATGGCCAGCCGTTGCGCGTAGAGGCGGAGCAGGGGGGCCGGATCGTGGGAGACGAGGAGGGTGCGGGCGGCCGCGTCGAGCGCCCGGTAGATCAACGGGTCCCCCGCGGCGTCGTTGATGAGGTCGATCAGGCCTACCGGACCCATCGTCACCGGGGCGAGCTGGCCGTCGGCGTCCGGCACGGTGCCGGTCGCCGGGGACGACGCCAGGACCCCGGCCACCTCGACGATGCGGTGCCACGGCTCCTCGTGCTCGGCGGCGGCGCACTGCGGACTGCGCAGGCAGGCATCGTCGAAGTTCGCCGGCATCGACGCGAGGCTGCTGCGGTACCAGGGATCGATGGATACCGTCGAGTAGGTGGAGTCGAGGACCACCGACCGCACCAGGTGGGGGTACCGGTTGGCGAAGACCTGGGCGAACCACGAGCCGTAGGAGTCGCCGTAGAGGTCGATCGGCCCGAGGTCCAGGGCGTGGATCACGTCGGCGACGTCGGCTGCCGCCTGGGCCGAGGTGAACAGGTCGGAGGCGTGGACCCAGCGACCGCTGCGATCACGCCAGTGGTGGTCGAGGGCCGCACCGCAGGTGGCCACCGCGGCGTCGAAGGTCGGTCCACTGAGCTGGCCGCTGAAATGTTGCAGGGCCGGGCAGTCGACGGCCGCCGACCCCCCGGTGCCGCGCAGGTCGACGGCCAGCATGTTCCAGTCCTGCAGGATCGGCCCGTACATGACGTCGTAGCCGCCGTTGACCGAGCCGATCGACGGATAGCCCGGACCACCCTCGACCGGGACCACTGTTCCCGTGGCCACGCCGCCCGGAGGTGCGGTGGCCGGATACCAGCGGAAGACGATGGGGATGCGGGGCGACCCCGGGTCGGACCGGTCCAACGGAACCGAGAGGTGGCCGCAGTACGCCACGGAGGTCGGCGTGCACTCGGTCAGGCTGATCGAGCCGACCCGCAACGACGCCGGACGCGAGGCGACGGCAGCGGCCGGTGCCACGGGCCCGGACGCCATGAGCACCGAGGTCACGGTGACGGCGACCACTCCGGCGCCGATCAGCTGCCGCAACCGACGGCCAAGTCGCCCCGGTCGCCCCGATGCCCCCATGCGTCACTCCCCTCTGCCCGTGGACCTCGCCCCGGGACCTGTGGGCCTCCAATCTACCGAGGGGCGACAGGCTCCTCCGGAGAGCCGGGAGCCGGCGACCGGATCCACCGACGCTGTCCTCCTGGTGGAGGCGGTGGGCAGGCCGGCATCGTCGCTACCCTGGCCCGATGCGCCTCGACCACCCTGCGCCGTTCCGCCCCTCCTGGCGAGCCCGGTGGATCTGGTACGAGCGCCCGGCCATCGTCGCCGCCACGGCCACCCGACCCGAGCTGGTCGACCCCCACGGCACCGTCGGCCTCTTCCGGCGCACGGTCGAGCTCGCCGGGGTGCCCGGACGGGCACCGTGCCGGCTGTGGGCCGACGGACGGTACCTGCTCCAAGTGAACGGGGTGGAGGCGGCCCGGGGACCGGTGCGGTCCGACCCGCGGCGGGCCCACTACGACGTCGTCGACCTCGCCCCGCTCCTCCGGGCGGGCCCCAACGTGATCGCCGTCACCGCCCGCCACTACGGCGAGGCGACGTCGTGGTGGACGCCGGTTCCGCCCACGTACTCGCTCGGCGGCGGGAGCCTGGTCCTCGAGGCCCTGCTCGGCGACGACTGGCTCCTCTCGGACGACCGGTGGCGTGTCGCTCCAGGTGGGGCCTGGACGCCGGTCCCGGTCCCCGGGGACGTCGCCTGTCTCCCCCTCGAGTCCTTCGACGCCCGGGTCCACCCGGTCGGCTGGGATCAGGTCGGGTTCGACGACGGTGGATGGCGTCGGGCCCTCGAGCTGGCCGCGGTCCACACCGGGGGGCGGAGCGACGCGCGGCCCCCGAGCGAGCCCTTCGGGATGCTGCGGCCACCGGTCCGCAGCTCGTTCCCCGGAGGTGCGCTCCGACGCGCCATCCCCCTCGGCGTCCGGCGCACGGGCCGCGCCGACGAGGACCTCGATCCGGTGCGACAGGTGCTGGCCGACGAGGCGGTCGAGGGCGATGACCTCGACGTGCACGCCTTCGACCTCGGCCGCATCGCGGCCGGCACGGTGCGGCTCCGCGTGCGGGACGCGCCCCCGGGCACGGTCATCGACGTGGCCGCCGCCGAGCACCTGACCCCGGCCGGTGCGCTGGCACCGCTCGGCCAGCACGCGGGGTTCCGCTATGTCTGTGCCGGTCGCCCGGTCGAGGAGTTCGAGACGTTCGACGTGATCGGCACCCGCCACCTCCACGCGGCGGTCCGGTCGCCCGGACCCGGGCCGACCGGACTGGAGCTGGCCGTGCAGGACCGTCACCGACCACGTCCCCCAGGTGCCTCCTTCGAGTGCAGCGACCCGTTGCTGAACGAGATCTACGCCACCGGTCTCCGCACCGTCGACCTGTCGGCGCTCGACGCCTACGTCGACTGCCCGACCCGTGAGCAGCGGGCCTGGACCGGTGACTCGGTCGTCCACCAGATGGTCGACCTCGTCGCCAACCCGGACTGGGCGATGGCCCGGTGGCACCCACAGCTGGCCGCCGAGCCGCGCTCCGACGGCATGCTGGCGATGGCGCCGGCGTCCGACTTCGCGTCCGACGACCGGACGTTCGTGCCCGACTGGGCCCTGCACTGGGTGCGTTCGGTCCACAACCTCTTCCGCTACACCGGCGACCGGGAGGTCATCGCCGACCTGCTCCCCGTCGCCACCCGCGTGCTGCGCTGGTTCGAGGCCTATCTCGGCGACGACGGCCTGCTGCACGACGTGTCGGGCTGGGTGCTGCTCGACTGGGCCAGCGTGTACTCGTGCGGTACGTCATCGACCCTCAACGCCCTGTGGGCGCGTGCGCTCGAAGATCTCGCCGAGATGGCGATCTGGGTGGGGGACCTCGGCACCGCCGATTGGGCGAACGACCGTCGTGCCGGCGTGGCCGACGCCTTCGACCACTTCTGGGACGACGGGCGGGGCGTCTACCTCGACCACGTGGTCGACGGGGTGCGCCAGCGGCCGGCGGCCCAGCACCCCGGGGCGGCGGCACTGGCCGCCGGCATCGTCCCACCCGGCCGCCGGGCCCGGGTGGTCGAGGGGCTCCTGGATCGTGCACGCCTGATCCGGCACTCCTGGGTGATGGACACCGTGACCGTCGACGGGGACGCCTCCGGTTTCGTCCACCTCGTGACGGGCTATCCGGCGCCCGACTGGGACGTCGAGCGGCAGATGGTCGAGGCCGAGCCGTTCTTCCGCTATGTGCTCCACGACGGCCTGGCCCGGGCCGGACGGGCGGACCTCGTGGTCGGGGCGTGCCGCGACTGGAGGGTGTTCCTGGAGGCGGGCGAGTCGACGTGGCCCGAGTGCTGGACGGGTGGCACCCGGTGTCACGGTTGGTCGTCGACCCCCACACGGGACCTCATCGTGCACGTGCTCGGGATCCAGCCGGCCTCACCGGGCTACGCCTCCGTCCGAGTGACCCCGGCCCTCGGCGACCTGGCCTGGGCCCGGGCCACCGTCCCCACGCCGCACGGGCCTCTCAGCGTCGAGGCCCACGCCGACGGTCGCCTCGAGGTGGACAGCCCGGTGCCCGTCGAGGCGTAGGCCCGGCAACCGCCCGCACGCCGGATGGCCCACTGGCGCGGTGCGGCGCGGCATGATCGGGTCAGCCCTCCAACACGGGGCTCGGGCGGGGCACCGATCATGGGATCCGAGGCGACCAGGCCATGCAGACACCGGTGACCCCGGCCACGACAGGGAGCGACGGCACGTCTCCGGCGGATGCGGGGTGGGTGCTCGGCACCCTCATCCTCGTCGCCGTGGTGGCCAACCTCAACCTCGCCGTGGCCAACGTGGCGCTCCCGGACATCGGGGTGGCGTTCCGGGCCTCGCAGACCGCCCTCGACCTCGTGTCCGTCGGCTTCTCGGTGGGACTGGCGGGCACCGTCCTCTACTTCGGTGCCCTCGGTGACCGCTACGGGCGCAAGACGATGCTCCTGCTGGGCACGTTGCTCGCCATCCCGACCTCGTTGCTGGCTGCCTACGCGCCGGATGTCGGGGTCCTCATCGTGGCCCGGGTGCTCGGCGGCGTGGCCGCCGGGATGGCCTTCCCCACGACCCTGGCGCTGATCACGGCGCTGTGGGCCGGCCCACGGCGCACGCGTGCCATCGCCCTGTGGTCGGCCGTCGGTGGGTCCGTGGCCGCACTCGGGCCGTTCCTGGCGGGTCTTGCCCTGCACTGGTTCTGGTGGGGCTCGTGCTTCCTGCTCACCCTGCCCCTCGCCGTCGTGGCCCTGGCGCTCGCCTGGAGGCTGGTCCCGGCGCACGTGCACGAGACGACCGACCCGGTCGACCACCTGGGGGGCGTCCTGTCGATCGTCGGCATCGTCGCCCTGATCGTCGCCATCAACTTCGCCCCGACCCCCGGCGCCGGCGGACCGGCGCTCGTCACCGGGGCCATCGCGGTCGTGGCCCTGGGGGGATTCTTCGTCCGCCAGCGCACGGCACCCTTCCCGCTGTTCGACCTGGCGATCGCCGGTCGGAGGATCTTCTGGGTGGCGGCCGTGGGTGGCCTGATCGTCTTCGGCTCCCTGATGGGGGCCATCTTCGTCGGCCTGCAGTTCCTGCAGAACGTGATGGGCTATTCGACGCTCCGCTCCGGAGCCGCGGTCATCCCCGCCGCCGTGTTCATGATGCTGGTGGCCCCCCAGTCGGCCAAGCTCATCGGTCGGCTGGGCTCGCGCCGCACCCTCCTGATCGGCTACGGGTTCTGCTTCGCCGGGTTCGTGGTGATGCTCGTGACCTGGACCGAGCACTCCCCGCTCGCCGTCGTGGTCCTCGCCTTCGCCCTGGCCGGCGTGGGCGTCGGACTGGCCGGCACCCCCGCCTCGCACTCGCTCACGGGCTCGGTCCCGGTCCGGCGCGTGGGCATGGCCTCGGCCACCTCGGATCTGCAGCGGGACCTGGGCGGTTCGATCATGCAGTCCCTGCTCGGGGCCATCCTGACGGCCACCTACGCCTCGGACCTCGCCAAGGCGGCCCGGGTGACCCCGAATGTGTCGAACAACGTCGCCGACTCCATCGAGCGCTCCTACGCCAGTGCGGCGGCGGTGGCCCACCAGTATCCGGCCCACGCCACCCAGATCGTCAGTGCCGCCCGGAGGTCCTTCATGACGGGAGCGAACTGGGCATACCTCGCCGGGTGCGTGGCGATCCTCCTGGGCGCCGTCGTGGTCGGGGTCTTCTTCCCGAGGAAGGACGACGAGGTCCG
>CAZULR010000060.1:0-10718 GCA_964621235.1 uncultured Acidimicrobiaceae bacterium | reverse complement strand
CGGTGGCGGTCAGGACGAGCGGCCCGAAGGCGACGGGGTCGATGGTCAGGTCGATGCCCCCCGGCTCGATCCGGGCACGCCCTGTGGTGGGGAACCCGTCGGTGTCGGTCACCTCGGTCACGTCGAGACCGGTCACCGTCACCGGGTCGCCGGCGCGGTGCTGCACGTAGCCCAGGGCCAGGGGGTGGCCCGGGATGCGGATGTCGGCGCCGTGGACCCGGGTCCCGTCGTCGAGTCGACCGGCGAACCAGCACCACCCGAAGGCCCACCAGTCGCGGACGCCCCAGGAGTGGTCGCGCTGGCCCTGGCCCTCGACCGCCAGCACCTCGTCGCCCACGGTGATCGTCCCGCCCACCAGGCAGGGGATCTCGTAGCGGGTGGTGACGTCGTACTGATAGGGCACACCGTCCGTCGTCCAGGTGAGGTCCAGCCCCATCGTGGAAGGCGTCCCCGGGTCGTCCCGGTAGATGTCGGCCGGCTCGCCGTGGATCCTGGCGGGCGCCCGTCCGTGGACCCGGACGCGGTCGAGGGGCGACCCCACGTCGGTCTCCATGGCGAACCCGGCACCATGCAGGCCCAGCCCGAGCTCGGGCACCGGAAGGTCGTAGGCCACCGACGCCACCACCGGTCGGTCCGGGCCGACGACCATGGCCGTCCACCAGGCCACGCCGAGGTTCGGGTACAACCCGATGCGGACGTAGCCGGCCAGTCGCCCGTCATGGGAGACGACGTCGAGGTAGTGGGACTCGTTCCACAGGGGATCGTCGGACGGCAGGTGGCGCTGCTCGTCATCCGGCTGCACGGCGTGGGGATCGTGATCGGTCATGGCTGCTCCTGGCTCGGCGGCACCGCGGGCGCCGACGGATCGCACGGGCTCTGCCGGGACGCGGTCCCCGTGGTCCCCCCGGGTCTAGCAGGCCGACCGACAGGCGTCAGGGAGCCGGAACGTCAGGAGGGAAGGGTGTAGGAATTCTCGAACTCGTCCTGCAGCACCGTGGCGATCGTGGCCGTGGTGTCCACCACGAGCTCCTCGTCCAGGATCCGCGTCCGGAAGGTCCAGCCCTCGGGCAGCTCCAGGCGACCACCCAGGTCGACGAGCGACGCCTCGGTCATGTCCGGGTCGACCCCGACGCACAGGGCCTGCATGACGTAGGCAACCCCGTCAGGGCGCACCAGCTCGTACACCGCCTTGCCGGCGTCGAAGAAGAACACGGCGCCGCGGTCGACGTGCACGTCGGTGTACGGGGCGGTCGACGGCTGGTCGCCGAGGTCGATCACGGCCAGGCGTCGCATCACGATCCCATTGAACTCGCGCAGCACCGGCTCCCGCGCGTTCACCTTGGTGCCCATGCCGTCGAGGGTCCAGTACCGCGGGCCGTTCAGCTTGACGGCGACCGCCCCCAGCTCCTCGGCGATCGCCGTGGCATCCAGGCCGTCCCAGAGGTCCTGGGGACAGTCGTTGAGGAACTGGGTGCCGAACACTTCGGCCTCGAACCTGCCGTCACGCAGGAATGCGGCGATGACTTCGCCATAGCGGACGCCGCGGACGTCGGAGATGAGCCGGGGGGTGTCGGTGGAGGTCATCGGACGGCCTTTCTGCCAAGTGGTGATCCAGCCCAAACTCTAGTCATACCGACTGACAGTTTGCTGGCACGGTGAGGTCCCGGTGGCAGGCGGCCCATGTGGACCGGTGGACGATCGCCACGAGGCGTCCTGCCCTGGTCCGATCGTTTGCCCGGTGTCTGGCCGGGAATGACTGGCCCATGTTCCGCTCCCCTGTCCACCGGAGGACCCACGAACGGCGGGGCTCGGTGGGCGCGCGTCCGCGCCGCTACGGTGGCGTGCGGCCGTGACGGTCCGACCCGACGAGGCGCCCGACCTCCGGGCCACCGCTCCCGAGGCGCGGAGTTCGGACGTACTGCTGTTGCCGCGCAGCGTGGAGCCCGACCCGGACGCGTCCGACCGGTGGCTCGGCACGCTCGGCCGACCGTTCGACCGTCGGCATCCCTTCTTCATGGGCCTGTCCGGAACCCTCGGGGTGGCGGTCGCCTATGTCCTGTTCCGCGGCATCGCCGATGTCACCAGTGTCCTCGTCATCGTCGGACTGGCGCTCTTCATCGCCATCGGGCTGAACCCGATCATCACCCTCCTCACGGCGCACTCCCTTTCACGGGGCGCCGCGGTGGTGATCGTCACGTTGGGGTTCGTGGTGATCGTCGGCGCGTTCATCGTCGTGGCCATCCCACCGATCACCCACGAGTTCCACGTCCTGGTGACGAACTACCCCCGCTACAAGTCGGACCTCGCCAACGGCCGGGGGTGGGCGGGCCGACTGGCGGTCAGGTTCCACCTGACCGGCTACCTCACGGGGAAGTCCAAGCTGCGCTTGCCCATCGCCGGGGGGATCCTCGGGGCCGGCCGGGTGCTCCTGTCGGTGGGCGTGGCCACTGTGAGCGTGGTGGCCCTCACCATCTACTTCCTCGTCGCCCTTCCCGGGGTGAAGAGGCTGTGGCTCGCGCTCATCGCAAGAAGCCGACGCGAGCGGGTCGCCCTGTTGACCGAGGAGGTCTTCGACCGTGTCGGCGGGTTCATGCTCGGCAACCTCCTGACGTCGGTCATCTCCGCCGTCGGCACCTACATCTGGCTGGTCGTCTTCGGTGTCCCCTACGCGCTGCTGCTGGCCCTCCTCGTGGCCGTGTTCGACCTCATCCCCATGGTCGGGTCCACCATCGCCGGCATCATTGTCTCCCTGGTGGCCCTCACCAAGGGCCTGCCGGTGGGGATCGCCACCGCGGCGTACTACATCACCTACCGCTTTCTCGAGGACTACCTCCTCAATCCCCGGGTCATGAAGCACACGGTCAAGGTCTCCCCCGGCCTCACGATCATCGCCACGCTGATCGGCGGTTCGCTCCTCGGGATCATCGGGGCACTCGTCGCCATCCCCATCGCCGCCACGGTCCACCTCCTGCTGGAAGAGGTCGTCTTCCCGAGGCAGGACCAACGATGACCGACGGTGCCGACGGACCGTCCCGCCCTCCGGGTGGCCGTGCGGGCGTCTTGTTCGACCTCGACGGGACGCTGGTCGACACCAACTACCTCCACACGCTGGCCTGGGCCCGGGCACTCGAGGACGCCGGCGATTGGGCGCCCATGCACGCCATCCATCGTCTGGTCGGGATGGGTGGGGACATGCTGCTCCCCGAGCTGCTGGGTCACGACTGTCCCGCCGCGGAGAAGGCCCGGACGCCCCGCTACCGGGAACTCATCGGCGAGGCCCGGGTCTTCCCCGGCGCCCGGGATCTGGTGGCGGCCGTCCACGGGGCTGGACTGGTGACGGCGTTGGCCACGTCGTCACCCGCCGACGAGGTCGACCAGCTGCTTCGATTCCTCGACGTCGACGACCACCTGGACGTCGTCACGACGGCCGACGACGTGGCGACGTCCAAGCCGGACCCGGAAGTGTTCCAGACGTCGATGAGGATGGCCGGACTCGACCCCGCCCGCACGATCGCTGTCGGCGACAGCGTCTGGGACGTGGAGGCGGCTCGTGCCGCAGGTGTCGCCTGCCTCGCACTCGAGTCGGGCGGGTTCAGCCGGCACGAGCTCACCGAGGCCGGGGCGATGCACGTCTACCGGGACGTGCTCGAGGTCGCCCGGCAGCTGTTCACCACGCCGCTGGCGCTGCTGATGTCGGGATGAGGTGCCCGCCGGAACCCGGAAGTCCGATTCTCGTCAGTGGTCACACCTGACCGACGGGTCGAGCCACGCCCGCCGGCGACTCCTCTGCTGATCCGGCCACCACGTCGGTTTGCAACCGTTCTTGCGACAATCGCTCATACATCGGCATCGGATTCCTCACATTCCGGGCCGATGGTGGTTCGACATCCACCTCCGGCGAGAGCTGCGGAACAGGGAGCGGACCATGACGAACCATCGACGGAGCCAGTTCGTGCTCCCCTTGCTGCTGGTGCTCGCGCTGGCCACCAGTGCCTGCCTGATGCCGGTGACGGTCGCGACGACGACAACGTCGACGACGACCCGACCGACGACACCCCCGGTTCCGCCGGCTCCGGTGCCCGCCGCCTATCAGGCCGCCTACCAGCGCCTGAGCGGCCAGCTCGACGCGTACCAGGCGGCGGTGGGCTCGATGCCCGACTACCGGTCCTCGGACCCCGGCACACCTCCGTTCGTCGCTGGAGCGGAACTGCTCGACGCCAACGGCAACCGCCAGTCCCAGTTGCTCGCCCCGGGCACGCTCACGTCCGTGGACCAGGAACTCGATGCCCTCCAGAAGCTGGGGGTCACCGGCGTGACGGTCGGAGTCAAGCTGCCGCTCCTCCTCCCCCAGTTCGAGCCCCAGGCCGCGGCCTATGCCGCCTTTTTCGCATCGGTGGCATCGGCGGTCCGGTCCCGGGGCATGTTCCTCGACGTCGAGCTCGGCGGACTCTTCTGCGGCACGGTGTACTCGACCTGCTCGTTCGCCTATCCGACGACGGTCGACGGGTGGGCCCAGCTGACGGCGCAGCAGGCTACGACGGTGATCGACCGGATGCACCCCGACGTGATCGACCTGATGTCCGAGCCGAACACCGAGGCGAACCTGACCGGCATCGCCGCCCTGGGCACACAGTCCGGTGTGCTGCAATTCGTGAATTCGGCCCTCGCGGCGATCGGCCCCCACGCCGGGACCGAGATCGGGTCCGGCGCGGCGTCCTGGTTCCCGGCCTCCTTCGACCAGGCGATCGTGGCGACGCCGGTCGACGTGTTGGTCGACCACATCTATCCGACCGACCCCACCGTGGCGCAGACCCTGGTGGCCACGGCCGCCATCGCCCATGCGGCCCACAAGCCACTGGTGGTCGACGAGATCGGCCTCTACAAGGGAACGCCGACGGCCGGAGGCAACGTCTCCCAGTCGAGCGACGAAGGACGGGTGGACGCCTACTCGTTCTGGGAACCGCTCGATGCACGCTTCCTGTCCATCACCCGCCAGTGGTCCCAGAAGGCTGACGTGGCCTTCACGTCGGTCTTCTGGTCCGACCAACTCTTCGCCTATGCCACCTGGACGCCTGAGCTCGAGTCGGCTCCAGCCCAGCAGACACTCACGGTGCTCGATGAGGACGCAGCCCAGGCGATGGCTGCCGGAACGGCGACCGGCGCCGGCCGGACCTGGGTCGGAGGAACCTGAGCCGGCGCCACGTCGCGCTCGCTCCGGTCACCGGTCGGCAGCGCCCTTCACCGGGCAGACACCTCACCGACGACCGAGAGGGTCACCGGCTGATCGTCCGGTCGCCCTGCTCCCAAAGGCACCACACCTGATCCTGGGGCAGTCGTGGCCACCGGATCGGACGACCGCGTCCCTGGGCGTTCAGTTCGGTGATCGTGCCGGTCTGGGTGTTCCCCACCCTGGCTTGCGAACCGTCGGGGAAGATGGCGACCGGACCCTTGAAACCAGGAATGTTCTGGACCACCGAGCCGTCCGAGGCGTTGATCTCGGTGACCGTATGGTTCCATGGGTCGCCTTTCGCCGTGCCACCAGGGTGGAACCGTCGCGTGGCAACACGATTCCCATCGTTGATCCGTCCGCGAGGCGGCACTGACGTAGTCGGTGGGTCAGCTGGATCGGCGCTGGTGACCGCATCACGGTCGGTGATGCGCCGATCAGGTCGGCGTGACGGAGTCCTGGGGAACTAGGGCGACGCAGCCGAGGTGTCGCACCGTTCGCCGTCGACGTCGTTTCTTCTTTCGGCAGTGCTCGAGCAGACGCTCGTCCTATGGACTGACCGCTTGTGCCCGGGATGCGGGGGGAGTTGTGCATCGAGCCGGGAGGGCCTACGCACGGGATGCGAATCCAGAGCGCCGACAACGGCGCGCACTGCTGCGGCAGGGCGAGTGTGGCTGAGGTGGCGAGCGGCTGCGTCCTCTCGAAGGGACATCACACGCCTGCGCAGCATGGCCGACCGGCAGCAGGTGTGCACTTGCACCTCCCCCGTCCGGGGCGGGGCAGGGCGGTGCCCTATCCTCTCGGTCATGGCATTACCGGGTGGGGACCCTGCACCGACGGCTTCCACAGCGAAGGCCCTTGCCTTCTATCTACCCCAGTTCCACCCCATCCCCGAGAACAACGAATGGTGGGGCGAGGGCTTCACCGAGTGGTCGAACGTGACCGCGGCCCGCCCGCTCTATCCCGGGCACTACCAGCCCCATGTCCCAGGCGAGCTGGGCTACTACGACCTCCGGGATCCCGATGTGCGGACGGCCCAAGCCGACCTGGCCCGACAGCACGGCATCACGGGCTTCGTCTACTACCACTACTGGTTCCACGGAAAGCGGCTCCTCGAGGGCCCCTTCGACGAGGTCCTGGCTTCGGGGGCGCCGGACTTCCCCTTCGCGCTCTGTTGGGCAAACGAGGAGTGGACGCGGCACTGGGACGGGCGCAGCGGCGAAGTCCTGATGCCCCAGAAGTACAGCCATGCGGACGACCTGGCGCACCTCCGGTGGCTGGCCACGGCATTCGGCGATCCGCGCTACATCACCATCGACCGTCGGCCGCTGATGCTGGTCTACCGGGCCGAGTCCATTCCCGACCCAAGAAGGATGACCGATATCTGGCGGGCCGAGGCCCAGCGCCTCGGGTTCCCAGATCTGTACCTGTGCCTGGTGGACGGATGGGGACGGCCGGACGGTGGGCCGGCAGCACTCGGGTTCGACGCCACTGTCGGGTTCGTCCCATTCAACGGGCCCCGCCTGCGCGCTCCCATGGAGCGCACGGGTCCTCACCGGATCGTCGACTACGTGGCGGCCTACGAAGAGCGACTCGCCGAGCCGGCCCCACCGTGGAAGCACTTCCCGTCGGTGATGGTGGGTTGGGACAACACGGCCCGCTACTCGAGGTCGGCCACGGTCTTCGAAGGCGCCACTCCCGAACAGTACCGGCGGTGGCTCCAACGGACGGTGGATTCGTTGGCCAGCGTCCGCCCCGAGGAGAATTACCTCTTCCTCCTGGCCTGGAACGAGTGGGCCGAGGGCAACCACCTCGAGCCCGACCAGCGCCACGGCCGTGCCTTCCTCGAGGTCACCCGGTCGGTCCTGCTCGGTTCGCCCTCACCAGGACCCGCGGCCCACCGGTCGGATCGATCGTCAACTGCCGCAACGGAGGCGGAGCGGGCCGTGCCAGCTACTCCGACCACCGTGGCGGGCACCCGAGCCGGAACATCCTCGGCCTCCCGATCGGTAACGATGCCAGCCGGCCCGTGGCTACTGGTGCTGGGCATGCACCGGAGTGGCACGTCTGCCATCACCGGCGCGCTCGGAGCCCTCGGATTCGAGACCCCCGGTCAGGCCGATCGCATGGACTGGCCCGAGAGCAACCCGGAACACTGGGAGAGCTCGGCGTTGGCGGTCTTCGACGAGGAGATGTTGGCCCGGGCCGGTGGGAGCTGGGACGCCCCACCCGAACTGCCCTCCGAGGGCCGGCCCGACCCTGCTCCAGGCCGGATCGTCGAGGCGGCGGCTGCGGCCAGGGCGGCCTATCAGGCAGAGGGGCCCCTGGTCTGGAAGGATCCACGTCTTTGCCTCCTGCTCCCCTACTGGCGTCAGCTCTTGCCTGCGCCTCTGGCGGCGGTCTTGGTGTGGCGATCACCGTTGGCGGTGGCCCGTTCCCTGCGCACTCGGGATGGGTTGGCCCTCGGATCCGGTGTGGCCCTCTGGGAGCGGTACAACCGCAACGCCCTGGAGCACCTGACTGGCGTGGACACCTACGTCTGCAGTTATGAAGCCGTGCTCGAAGATCCCCACACGTCCTTCACCGCCGTGGCCGAATGGCTGGCTGCGCTCCCCCAGTTCACCGGCCACGCCGACCGGTGGGAGCAGGAATCGGCAGCCACCAGCATCAGCGACGCGTCGTCGAGGTCGCGGACCGGGCCGGAGCCGGACGACGGCCTGCTGTTGGCCCAGCACCGCGAGCTGATCGCCGTCCTGGCCGGTCTCGAGGGTGGACATCGTCCTCTGGGCCCGACGCGCCTGATGGAAGAGTCCGAGTGGACCACCGAGATACTTACCGCCCGCAGGGGCAGCCGGACACGGGAACTGGACAAGTTGGAGGCGAAGCGCCGGACGCTCGAGCAGGAGCTGGAAGACGCCCGCCGCTCGGTAGAGCAGGTGCGGGGTTCACGGGCCTGGCGGGCCACCGAACCCCTCCGGGCCCTCCGGGCCCGCCTCGGCGGCTGAAGGCCCCGGTGGTCTCGCTCCGTTCGACGGCCCAGCCGAGTGTTGCCGACAGGTCGGGGAAGTCGGGCCACAGCGGCAGGTCGAGCTCGTGATCGTCGCCTGACGAAACTGGCTAGCATTCCCGGACGACCTCCGAGGGGTAGGGACGATGCGGGACTCGATGATCAGCGGACCGGCCGGCGGCGGTGTCACCGGCATGCCCCGGGGACCCTGGCTGCTGGTCGTGGGAATGCACCGGAGCGGAACCTCGGCGGTCACCGGCGCGTTAGGAGCACTGGGTTTCCACACCCCCCACTCCGACGATCGCTGGGGATGGCACCCGACCAACCCGGATCACTGGGAGAGCATCGCCCTCAACCGATTCGACGGCGGGGTGCTCGCCGCGGAGGGGGGAAGTTGGGACGCTCCGCCGGACCCATCGGCCACCGAGACCGACGGCCCGTTTCCCGGAGCGCTCTCCGAGGCGGTGGAGGCGGCCAACGTGGCGTTTCGGGAGGAGGGACCTCTCGTCTGGAAGGACCCACGGGTCTGTCTCCTGCTGCCTGCGTGGCGCCAGGTCCTTCCGGCACCCCTGGCCGCGGTGCTGGTCTGGCGTTCACCCCTGGCGGTGGCCCGGTCCGTCCACCGGCGCGACCGGGGTATGGGATTGGGCACCGGCGTCGCCCTGTGGGAGCGGTACAACCGCAGCGCGTTGGAACATCTCGTCGGAGTGGATACCTACGTGTGCAGTTACGAGGCGGTCCTCGAGGATCCGGTCGTCCACTTCACCGCCCTGAGCGACTGGCTCGCAACCCTCCCCCAGTTCGCCTCCCTGGCCGCCGAGTGGAAGCCCGAGGACGCCGCCGACACAATCACCGAGCTCCCGTCGGTTCGGACTGGGACGATAGGGGGAGGCGAGACCGGGCATGACACACGATCCGAGGACGGAAGCCGACTGCTTCTTGCCCAGCACCGCGAGCTGGTCGAACGGTTGACCGCGCTCGAGGGCGGTCACCGGCCGCTGGGTCCGAGCTCCCTCATGGACGAGTCCGGATGGACGACGGCGCTGCTGGCCTCCCGCCGCGGCACCCGGACGAGGGAGCTGGATCGACTCGAGAGGGAACGCCACGCACTGAAGGCCGAGCTGGAGACCACCAGGCTCACGTTGGAGCGGCTCCGGGGATCGACGACGTGGCGGGTCACCCGACCGTTCCGGGCCCTGCGCTCGGGACTCGACATCCGGCCGCGGAGTTGAGGTCCTAGCGCAGGTCGGGTCGGGACGGATCGACGGATCACCTCATGACGATGCAGCGGAAATGCACCGGTTCAGCCACGCCTCGGGTATGGGCATGTCCTCCAACGTGTCGGACTGGTCGTGGCGGCCGGACAGGTGCGCCCACCAGGGCATCCGGATCGGTTCAGGTTGGAGGGCATTCTGAGGGTTCTCCCAATCCGGTGTCCTAGGATGCGCTCATGGAGTCCGTCCACTTCTTCGAACCGCAGGAACTCGAGGTCCTAGCCGATGAGTACCGGGGCCGATTCGCCGACGCGCAGCCCTTCCCCCATGTGGTCATCGACGATTTCATGCCTGAGGACGTGCTCACCCGGGTGGTCGACGAACTGCCGGAGCCCGAGGAGTGGGACCGGCACGAGGGTTGGAGAAGCGCACGACGCGCCGACGCCGTCAAACTTTCAGTTCCGAACGACTGGACCCTCGGTCCCACCACCAGGCTCCTGTTGAATCAGTTCAACTCGTCGGTCTTCATCACCTTCATCGAGCGCCTCACCGGAATCGACGCCCTGGTCCCCGATCCCCATTACTTCGGCGGGGGCCTCCACCAGATCGAGTCTGGTGGCTTCCTCAAGATCCACGCCGACTTCAACATTCACCACCGTCTCCACCTCGATCGTCGCCTCAACGCCATCCTCTACCTGAACCGGGACTGGAAGGACGAATGGGGCGGCCACCTCGAGCTGTGGGACCCGGGTATGACCCGGGCCGTCGAGAAGATCGCCCCCATCTTCAATCGGTTGGTGGTGTTCGCGACCACCGACACGAGCTTCCACGGCCATCCCGACCCGCTCACCTGTCCACCGGGGGTGAGGAGGCGCTCTCTGGCCCTCTACTACTACTCGAACGGTCGTCCGGAGGACGAGATCTCCGAGCCGCACGGGACGTTGCACCAGGTGCGGCCGGGCGAGGATTTCGATCCCAACGTCGAGATCGAGACCCCGCCCAGGCCTCCGATCACCTGGAGGGACTTCGTCCCCCCCGTCGCCTCACGGGTCAAGCAACGCCTGCTCACCAACGGCTCGGCCGGTGAACAACCGGGCCGGTGACCCGACAGGGATCGGGATGACTGCCCCACGACACCGTGCGGATGCCAGTCACGTGCCTCACGCTGGACAGGACGGAGCGTTGGGGCCCCACCTGGGTGGGCCGTGCGGGACGTGAACCCACGACCCCTTGCGTGTCATCCAGATAAGCGCCATGTTGGCCTGTGTTG
>CAZULR010000059.1:0-10899 GCA_964621235.1 uncultured Acidimicrobiaceae bacterium | reverse complement strand
GGATGAGCTCCAGGATCTGCTGACGGTCCATGGGACCCTTCTCCACATGGGTCTCGGCGGGCACGGCGTCTCCTGGTTCGAGGTCGGGACCCGGGCCGGAACTCGGCACAGGGCTGTGTTGATCCTACCTGAGGCCACCTGGTACGACGGGGCATCCCGACCCTTGACCGCCGGCCCACCGCACGGAACGACCCGCGAACCGGCGGCCCCGACGAGTGGAGCCTGCTGTCGCCCCCTCCCGGGCCCGGGTCAGGTGACGGTTACCTGGGCGACGGTGGCGTTGGACGGGCCGATGCCGTCGAACCAGACGAATCCCTCCTGCACCAGGCAGACGATCAGCTGATAGTCGCCGGGCGTGGTGGGCGCCTCCAGGTCGACGACGTAGGACGCGGCGTCGCCATGGAACAGCACTCGACCGAGCATCGTCCGCGGACCGCCGGACTCGGCCCCGTCGGCGTCCCTCCACCGGTAGCTCAGGCAGACGGGGTACGGCGGGACGCTGGCCAGGGCCGCCTCGGACAGGTTGGTCACCTCCACGTCGAGCGGGACCACCGAGGCCCTGGCCACCGTGGCGGGCGGCCGGCACGAGACCCGCGTGGACGTGACGGTCGTGTCCACCGGGTACCCGATGCCGGCGAAGAGCTCCCTCGCACCCACGGAGCCCAGGAGATCGTCGGCCACGGCCGCGGCCACCCGGTGCGGATTGGTGTTGAAACCGCGCCGCAGTCCGTCCAACGCCGTCACCGGCGCCACAACCACGTCGTAGATCTCGCGGGCGGGTAGTGGGAGCCGGTCGACGACCCGGTCGTCCTCGACCACGGCGAGGGCGGCCCGTTCGTCGGGATCGCCCCGATTGGCGCTCTCCCCCACGTACAGCATCCGGTCGTCCACGACGAGGCCACGCGGGTACTTCTCCAGTTGGACGCGGCGCCGCCAGCGATCCGCCGCGGCATCCCAGGTCACCACGGTCCCCTCCAGGGAGTTGCACAACGTCCACGTGCCTGCGGCCCATCTCGGCGAGTGCGGATGGGAGAGTCCGGTGATCTCCTGTCCGGTGGTCAGGTTCCGGAGGAATCCGGCGCCCAGGCTGACGTCGCCCACCCAGCCCCGGCTGGCGTCGAAGCGACCGAACGCGGTCACCCAGATCTGGCCGTCGACCACGGCCACGCAGTTCGGATGCCACGAATCGAGGGCCGTCGACGGCTGCCACACCACGTCCAGGGTCCCGTCCGCCGCGACGGTGGTCACCGAGTTGTTGGCGCTCGACACGATGATCCACGACCGGTCGAACTGGGCGACGTCGTGGGGGTCGACGATCTCGTCGATGCGCCGGTACTCGAGGACGCCCGTCCGGTCGTAGACGACGAGCTCGGTGGCACTGTCCACATCGACCGGTGCCCGCAGGAGCCGGCCCACCCGCTCGTCCCCCACCGCCAGGCCCATACTGCTCAGTCCGTCGATCTGGCCGAGCTCCGAGCCGTCGAAGGTGAACAGTCCACCGGAACCCTCGTTGTCATAGCCCGAGATGAGGAGCACCGAAGCGGTCCAGTCGATCACGGGCGCGGACCCCCGGAGTGCCGCGAAGGAGTAGCCGGTCCACGATGCGTCACGGGTGGATCATGTCCGACGACGGCCGACCGCGCTAGTCGGGACACGGTCCCCCGTGGAGACCGCCGTCGCGTCGACGGGGCGGGCCAAACCGGCGAGACTGGACCCATGGGACACGTTCACGCAGAGGTAACACTCCGGCAATGGACCTGACGCACCGGTCGGGGACACTCGGGTCCGTGGAAGACCGGACGTCACCCGCCGCGCCCCCCGGCGGGACCCTCGCGCCGCCATGGCCCACCTACGACCCGGCCCCGTTCTACGACGAGCTCGTGGGTCCCGACGGACTGCCGCGCGCGTCGGCCGACACCCTCTGGAAGCACTTCGCCGACCTCGGCCCGGAGGCGCTGGCCGAGCGCCAGGTCGCCGCCGACCGGGAGATCCGGGCCCTCGGGGTCACGTTCACCGTCTACGACGGTGGCGTGGGGGTGGACCGTCCGTGGCCCTTCGACATCATCCCCCGGGTGATCCCCCGTGACCAGTGGCAGGTGATCGAGGCCGGCCTGGTGCAGCGCCTGGCGGCCCTCAACCTCTTCATCGACGACTGCTACCACGACCAGCGGGCCGTCAGCGCCGGGGTGGTGCCGGCCGACCTGGTGACCGGCTCGCCCAACTTCCGCCGCGAGTGCGTGGGCGTCGACCCGCCGGGAGGCATCTGGGCCCACATCTGCGGCAGCGACCTCATCCGCGACGACGAGGGCTTCTGGTACGTCCTGGAGGACAACCTGCGGGTGCCCTCGGGGGTCTCGTACCTGCTCGAGAACCGGATGGTGACCAAGCACATCTTCCCGGAGATGTTCCGCCACTACAGCATCGAGCCCGTCGACCCCTACGTGGGCCGGCTGGCCAGCACCCTTGCGTCGGTCTCGCCCTCGACGGGCGACCCGACGATCGTCGTGCTCACCCCGGGCGTCTTCAACTCGGCCTACTTCGAGCACGCGTTCCTGGCCCAGCAGCTGGGGGTGGAGCTGGTCGAGGGCAGCGACCTGGTCGTCCTCGACGACGACTGCGTCTACGCCCGCACCATCGACGGCCTCGAGCAGGTCGACGTGATCTACCGCCGGGTCGACGACCACTTCCTCGACCCCGAGGTGTTCCGGGCCGACTCGCTGCTCGGCGTGCCCGGGCTGATGCGCGCCTGGAAGGCCGGCCGGGTGGCGCTCGTCAACGCTCCCGGCGCGGGGATCGCCGACGACAAGAAGGTGTACTCGTACGTGCCGGACATCATCCGCTTCTACCTCGAGGAGGAGCCGATCCTCTGGACGATCCCGACCTACCGGTGCAGTGACCCCGAGGCCCGCGCCCGGGTGCTCGCCGACCTGGCGAACCTCGTGGTCAAGCCGGCAAACGAGTCGGGCGGGTACGGCGTGCTGGTCGGCTCGCAGGCCACCCCCGACGAACTGGCCGCCGCGGCCATCGAGATCGAGAGCGAGCCCAACCGCTGGGTGGCGCAGCCGATCATCAAGCTCTCCACCGCACCGACCCTGTGCGACGACGAGGTGGCCCCCCGCCATGTCGACCTCCGGCCCTTCACGTTGATGGGGCCGGACGGCGCCTACGTCACCCGCGGCGGACTCACCAGGGTGGCCCGGCGGAAGGGGTCCCTCGTCGTGAACTCGTCCCAGGGCGGGGGCAGCAAGGACACGTGGGTGGTCGACTCGCCGTCCGACACCGGGCTCGCCGGGGGCCCGGCATGACGGCCGACCTGCTCGGCGCCGACGACGCCGTGGCGGACGGCGGCGACGGGGGCACAACGCGGCCCGGCGACGGGACGATCGACGACGGGACGGAGGGTCTCGAGGAACGGAGGAGTGGGACGATGCTGCTCGCACGCATGGCCGAGGCCGTCTACTGGGCCGGCCGCCACCTCGAGCGGGCCGAGGGCACGGCCCGGATCGTCCAGGTCCACACCGACGCCCACGTCGACCTGCCGGTGGGCGAGGACGTGGGATGGGAGCCACTCCTGGCCATCGCCGGGGTCGACTCCGAGTTCGCCGAGCGCTACCAGGAGGCGTCCGGCCCCGACGATGCCCGGGCCGCCGAAGAGGACGTCATCGAGTTCCTCCTCCACGGCGAGGGCAACGAGTCGTCGATCCTGGCCTCCCTGACGGCGGCCCGGGAGAACCTGCGCACGGCTCGGCCGGTCGTCCCACGCGAGGCGTGGGAGGCGTGCAACAACCTGTGGCTGTCGAGCAACGACCTGATCGAGGAGGCCCACACCCGCGAGGGCCGGGTGCGGTGGCTGCGGCGGGTCATCGCCGGGTGCCAGTGCATCCACGGCATCCTGCTCGGCACCATGAGCCGGGACGAGGCCATGTCGTTCCTGGTCCTCGGGCAGAACATCGAGCGGGCCGACCTCACCACCCGGGTCCTCGACGTCCGCTCGGACTCGCTCCACGCACCCGGTGCCGACGACCCCTACGACGTGGTCCACTGGATGGCCGTGCTCCGCTCCCTGGCCGCCTACCAGCCCTTCCGACGGGCGATGCCGGCCCGCCCCCAGGGCGGGTCGACCCTCCGGTTCCTGCTCCAGGACGACCGCTTCCCCCGTGCCGTCGGCGCCTGCCTCACCGAGGCGCGCGCCCAGCTGAAGGTCCTGCCCCACTCCGAGCGGGCCCAGGAAGCCTGCCAGAATGCGTCGATGGTGGTGGGAGCGGCTCCGGTGGCCCGACTGACGGTCGGCGGACTGAGTGAATTCCTGGAGGACGTGCAGCTGACGCTGGTCGAGATCCACGAGCGGGTCGACGAGACCTACTTCCGACCCAGCTTCGTCGGCTGGGAACCGACGGCCGCCACCCGGTGACCACCGCCGCACCGGTGGGCCCGCTCGGGTCCCCGGACGACACGGCACCGCCGGGGCCGGTGGCCGGCTACCACGCTCCCCCCGGACGGACGGATGAGTTCGTCGACGCCCGCGGCGCGATCCGCACGCGCTGGAAACAGGTGGCGGACGCGGTCGACGGCTACGGCCGCGACGGGCTGCTGGCGCGCCGCGCCGAGCTCGCCCGCCTGCTCCGCAACGAGGGGGCCACCTACAACGTGGCCGTCGACGGCGACAGCGTCCGCCGACCCTGGACGCTGGACCCGGTGCCGCTCGTCCTCGACCCCGCCGAGTGGGCCGGCCTGGAGCGCGCCGTGGCGCAGCGCTCCGCCGTGCTGGACCTGGTCAACGCCGACCTCTACGGCGAGCGCACCCTGCTCGCCCGGGGACTCGTGCCCGCCGAGGTCGTCCTGGGCCACCCGGCGTTCCTCCGGCCGTGCACGGGGATCGCCCAGCCGGGGGCCAACCGGCTGTTCCTCACCGCCGTCGACGTGGTCCGCGAGTCCGACGGCGGCTTCCGGGCGGTGGCCGACCGGTCCCAGGCGCCGTCCGGGCTCGGCTACTCCCTCGTCAACCGGTCCGCCCTGTCACGCGTCCTCCCCGCACTGCACCGCTCGTCGGGCGTGGAGCGCCAAGCCGGGTTCTTCCGGGCGATCCGGGCCGGCATCGCCCGGGCCGTGCCCGACGACGTGGAGGAGCCACGGGTCGTGATCCTGACCCCCGGCCCGCTGTCCGAGACCTACTTCGAACACGCCTACCTGGCGTCCTACCTCGGCTATCCGCTCGTCGAGGGCCGGGACCTCGTGGTCCAGAACAACCGGGTGTGGCTACGGTCGCTGGCCGGGCTGGACCCGGTCGACGCCGTGATCCGACGGGTGGACGACCAGTGGTGCGATCCCGTCGAGCTGCGGGCCGATTCGCTGCTCGGCGTGCCCGGCCTGCTCGAGGTCGTCCGGCGCGGCCGGGTGGCGGTGCTCAACCCCCTCGGCTCGGGGATCCTCGAGAGCCCGGCCCTGGCCGGGCTGCTGGCCGACGTGGCCCCGGCCCTGCTCGGGGAGGACCTCGCCCTGCGCGGGCCCGAGAGCTGGTGGTGCGGACGGCCCGGAGGGCTCAGCCACGTCCTGGCCAGATTCGACGACCTACTGGTACTCCCCGTGCAGCCCGGGGCCGGCGCGCGCCCACTCCGCCCCGCGCTGCTGACCTCCGCCGAGCGCGACGACCTGCGCCACCGCGTCCGGGCCCGTCCGGGGGACTGGGTCGGCCAGGAGATCCTGGCTCCCTCCACGATGCCCACGGTCGACGACGGCGGGGCGCTGGAGCCGCGTCCGGTGGTCCTGCGGACCTTCGCCGTGGCTGACGAGGCCGTCGGCGACGGCGGTGCCCGGGGGTTCCGCCTGCTGCCCGGGGGCCTCACCCGGGTCGGCGCCGCCACCGACTCGCTGGTGATCTCCAGCCGGGGCGACGGCACCAGCAAGGACACGTGGGTGGCCTCGACCGAGCCCGCGCTGCAGCAGAGCCCGTGGCTGCCGTCGGGACGCGCCGTGCCGGGGCCGGTCATCGTGCCCGAGCTGCCGGCCGCCCTGCCCGGTCGGGTGGCGGCCCGCCTGTTCACCGTGGGGCGGAGCGCCGAACACGCCGAGCTGGTCGTGCGACTGATCCGGACGGTCCTGGCCCGGCTCGACCAGCCCCTCGGCTCGGGCGATGACGGCGGTGCCCAGTCCCTGCAGGTGCTCCTCTCGGCACTCGGCTCGGCCTCCGGGTTCGCCCCGGCGAGCGAGGCCGACGAGCCACCCGTCGCGGGCGGTGGCGTGTCCGCCGTCGGTGCGGTCGCCGAGGGCGTGCTGCCCAACGACCGCACCGCGCTGGCGCTCCTGTTCGACGAGCGCGTACCGGGCAGCCTGGTGTCGACGCTCGGACTCCTCGTCGAGGCGGCCTACTCGGTCCGTGAGCAGCTGTCGGCCGACACGTGGCAGCTCGTCGGCGACATCGAAGAGGAGCTCGGCCTGTTCCGCCGGCGGCCGCCGACCCAGTTCGTCGGGGCCCAGCCGAGCCTCCTGCGGCTGCAGCGCTCCCTCCTCGCCCTGTCCGGGGTGTGCGCGGAGAACATGGAGCGCGACCCGGCGTGGCTGTTCCTCGACGGTGGGCGACGGCTCGAGCGGGCCAGCTCCCTCGTCCGGCTCCTCCGGTCGGTGCTCGTGGAGAAGCGGGCGGGTGTCGTGGAGGACCTCCTCGTCGAGTCGTTGCTCACGACCTCGGAGAGCCTCATCATCTTCCGGCGCCGCTCCGGGTCCATCCTGCACGTCTCCGGCGCCCTCGACCTGCTGGTCTACGACGTCGCCAACCCCCGCAGCGTCCTGTTCCAGCTCGACCGGCTGGTCGACCACCTGGCCGAGCTGCCGAAGCGCTCGTCCGCCCAGCGGCTGGGCAACGAGGAGCGCCTGGCCCTCGAGGTGACGACGCTGCTCCGCCTGACCGATCCCGACCGCCTGGCCGCCGTCGACGGCGTCACCGGGCGGCGCACCGGGCTGGACACGGTGTTCGCCACCGTCGACGGGCTCCTCGGCGACCTCTACGACTCGTTGCAACGGACCTACTTCGCCCATGAGAGGCTCTCGGTGCTGGCCGGTGGCCAGCCCGAAGGCTGGAGCGGTGGGACATGAGGTACCGGATCGAGCACCGCACGGGCTACCGCTACGACGCGCCGGTCAGCCGCTGCCGCAACGAGGCCCACCTGCGCCCCCGCGACACCGATCGGCAGGTCTGCGCGTCGAGCGACCTCGTCGTCGACCCAGCGCCCACCGCCTGGAGCGAGCGCGCCGACTTCTACGGCAATCCGGTGGCGTCGTTCGTGGTCGACGGGCCCTTCCTCGAGATGACGGTGACGGCCACGAGCCTGGTCGACGTGGTCGAGGGCGATCCGCCGCCCGCCGTCGGGCCGGGCTGGCGCGAGGCGCTCGACCTGCTCACCAACGACCTCAGCCCCGAGATGCTGGACGCCCGTGAATTCTGCTTCGAGTCCCCCCTCGTGTCGACGGCCAAGGTGGTCCGCGACTACGCCGAGCCGTCCTTCGTCGAGGGTGCGCCGCTGGTCGATGCCGTCACCGCGCTGACCGAGCGGATCCACGCCGACTTCGCCTACGACCCCGGCTTCACGACCGTCACCACCCCGCTCGACGAGGTGCTGCAGCACCGGCGCGGGGTGTGCCAGGACTTCGCCCACCTGGCCGTCGGCTGCGTGCGGTCGATGGGCCTGGCTGCCCGCTACGTCAGCGGCTACCTCGAGACGGCGCCGCCCCCCGGCCAGGAGCGCCTCGTGGGCGCGGACGCCTCACACGCCTGGCTGTCCGTGTTCGTGCCCGGCTGGGGCTGGCTCGACCTCGACCCGACCAACGACAAGATCGTCGGGTCGACGTACGTGACCACGGCGTGGGGCCGTGACTACGCCGACGTGTCGCCCCTCAAGGGCATCGTGTTCGGCGGTGGCGCCTCGCACGCCCTCGACGTCGCCGTCGACGTGCGGCGCGTCGAGCCCGGACCGGGCTGACCCGCCCGGCCCGGCACCGGGGAGAGGTCAGCCCGCGCCGTAGAAGGGGGCGCCGAAGGCGAAGATGCCCCCGTCGACCCCGACCAGCCAGTACCCGCCGTTGGCCCGGTCGATGGCCGCGCCGGCGATGGGGGCGTTGAGCGTCATCCCACCGGTGCTGCCGTGGAACGCGGCGTCCCCGTAGTTGAAGACCCCGCCGTCGGACGCCACGAACAGGTAGCCCAGACCGGTGGGGGTGGCGGCGATCCCGTTGACCGGGGCGTTCAGCACCTCGTTCCCGGTCGAACCGAGGAACGGGGCGTCGAAGGCGAACACGCCACCGTCGGCGCCCACGAGCCAGTACCCGCCGGTGGCCTTGTCGGGGGCGATGCCTACGACCGGGGCGTTCAGCGGCTTGCCGCCCATCGACCCGGAGAATCCGGCGTCTCCGAACGCGAACACGCCGCCGTCGGAGGCCACCAGCCAGTAGCCCTTGCCGTCGGTGGTGGCCGTCATGCCCACCACGGGCGCGGCTAGGGATAGCCCGCCCGTGCTGCCGTAGTAGCCCGCATCCCCGAAGGTGAACACCCCGCCGTCGGCACCCAGCAACCAGTAGCCCTTGCCGTCCGGGGTGGCCGTCATGCTGACGATGGGGGCGTTGAGCCCGGAGAAGGCCATGTCGCCGTAGTTGACCGCGTTGCCGTGGGCGGTGACGAATCCCTGGGCGTCGGCCAACCAGTAGCCCAGCCCCCCGGGCGTGGCGGCGACGGCCTTCACCGGCTCGGCGATCGACGGGGTGTAGGCCTGGTTGGGATCACCGATGAACGGGAGGCCGGCCAGCGTGAAGCCCAGCCGCACCACGGCCAACGGCCGGAGGCCGGGGTCCACGAAGGGACCCGACGGGTTGTAGAGGATCCACATGGCCCCGTCGGGTTCGGTGAAGACGCTCTGCTCCCCCGGGCCCACGCCCTGGGAGTTGGTGGAGACGAGGTGGACGGTGTAGGCGTCGTAGCACGGACCGGCCAATGATGCGCACGGGATGGCGGCGATCTGGTAGGAGTTCGGCGTACCGAAGTCACCGCCCGACAGCGTCAACCACCACGTGCCCGTCACCTCGTCCTGGACGAAGGACGGGGCTTCGACCATCCCGACCTCCCAGGCCTGGTCGGAGGTCACCAGGGTGGTGACGGGGCCCGTCGGCTCGCCGTCGGCCGCCAGTTGGGACGAGAGGAGCGCGGTCGACTTACCGGTGACGTTGGCGTTGTACTTCCAGCTCAGCCACCAGGTGCCGTCGCGGGCCTCCGTCGCCCGCGGGTCGATGTCCCCGCCGACGGCGACCGGACAGAAGTTGGCCGGGCTGACGGCCGGGTTGTTGTCGACGGTGAACGGGCCCAGCGGGCCCGGTCCGGTGGCCCGGTAGAGGCACAGGGAGTCGGTGTTCCCCAGGACGGCCGATCCCCAGAGGGTCCACGTCCCGTCGATGTCGGCGACGGAGGGCTTCCACACGTCGGGCTGGCCCGTCGCCACCCAGGAGGGCAGCGTCGGCAGTGCATCGCCGGCCCAGGTCCACGGCCCGGTCACGGCGGGGGCCGTCCAGGTCGGTACCGACGCGTAGATCGTCGACGAGGTGTACATCACGTAGTCACGGTGGACCGGGTCCCACGTGATGGAGGGGTCGGGGCGGGTCAGGGAAGGATCGACGATCAGGGCCGGGGCCGCCGGATCGGCGGGCTGCAGCGTGGTGAGCGGCGGGTAGGTGGCCCGGGCGGCCGGCGCGGCCGTCGCAGGTTGTGCGGTCGTGGCGAGAAAGGCCGCCACCACGATCAGGAACAGGACAATTACGCCTGGGCCCCGCCCACCCAACTTTGCCATCCGGCGATGATACACAGTCGCCAGCGGGTTGAACCGTCAGCCCGTGCGAGAATCTGGCGGTCCGCGGGGACGGGTACGCCGGCATCGAGGAACGGGGGACGCACATGCCCGACGAGGCCACAGGCACGACCGGGCCCGACGGGTCGGGAGCCGGCGGACCCGGACCGGACGCACCCGACCTCGACGTGGTGGTGGTGGGAGCGGGCTTCTCGGGGTTGTACCTGCTGCATCGGCTGCGCACTCTCGGGTTCGCCGCGCGCGCCTACGACAGCGCGGGAGACGTCGGCGGTACCTGGTACTGGAACCGGTACCCGGGTGCCCGCTGTGACATCCCCACCACCGACTACGCCTTCAGCTTCGACCCCGAGCTCGAGGCCGAGTGGACATGGAGTGAGAAGTACGCCACCCAGCCGGAGATCCTGGCCTACCTGCGCCACGTGGCCGACCGCTACGACCTCCGACGCGACATCGTGTTCGACACCGGCGTCATCGCGGCCCGGTGGGACGGCGGGCGCACTCTGTGGGAGGTGTCCACCGCTACGGGGGACGTCGTCACCTGCCGCTGGTACGTCATGGCCAGCGGGTGCCTGTCGGTACCCAAGGCCCCGGACATCCCCGGGGCCGACCGCTTCCGGGGGGACGTCTACGTCACCGGTCGCTGGCCCCACGAGGGGGTCGACTTCACCGGGCGGCGCGTCGCCGTCGTCGGGACCGGCTCGTCGGGCATCCAGTCGATCCCCCTGATCGCCGCCCAGGCCGAACGCGTCACGGTCCTGCAGCGAACGCCCAACTTCTCGATCCCGGCGCGCAACGGGCCGCCGCCGCCCGAGCGCGTGGCCGCCCTGGCCGAGGACCGTGCCGCCTACCGCGCCGAGGCCCGCAGGTCGCGGGGCGGCATGCCCTACGAGGTGACCGAAGTGATGGGCGCCACCGCCGACGAGGACGTCCGACGGGAACGGCTCGAGGGGGCCTGGCAGCGAGGCGAGCTGTTCGCCATCACCGGGGTGTTCGCCGACCAGAACGTGAACCCGGCCTCGAACGCCCTGGTGGCCGAGATGGTGCGCGACAAGATCCG
>CAZULR010000058.1:0-11264 GCA_964621235.1 uncultured Acidimicrobiaceae bacterium | reverse complement strand
ACGCCTCATTCGGCCCGTCCATCCACCCAGATCAGCATTCACCGGGTTCAGGTTTCCACGCGACGCCATTCGCGTCGCCGTGCGCCGCTACCTGCACTACAGATTGTCCCACCGGGACTCAGGAGTTCTGCTCGCCGAACCCGGCATCGAGGTCGACCGCGTGACCCGGTACCCGTGGGCCTAGCCATCCACACTCCTGTTGAACGACGCGGCCCGGCCATGCCGCCACCGTGTGGGTAGTTGCTGGTCCGTCGAGGACACCTACGTGAAGGTCTCCTGGACCTGGCAATACGTCTACCGCGCCGTCGATCACGACGGGCAGGTGATCGACGCGTTCTTGTCCATGGGGCGAGATCTGACAGCCGCGACGAAGGTGTGCACATCGGCGAGCAGCTCCCACGGAGGGCCGGTCGTGATCGCCACCGATCGGGCCCACTGAGCGGGCCCCGAGTCGATTCCGAGCCACTGCCGGCTGCACGTCGTGAGACCACCCGGAACACCGACAACCGGGTCGGAGCGGACCATGGGCGCCTCAAGGCAAACCTTCGGCCCATGCGGGGTCTCGAACGGGGCCGCACCGCGAACATCGTGCTCCGAGGGAACGCCTTCATCCAGAACCTGCGGCGAGGGCGCTACCGGCTCGGGATGGACGCACGCACCGGGCTGCCTCCTGCGTCCGCATTCAGCGAGCTTGCTCTGATGGTTTGCGCGGCAGGCCTCACCGAGGATGGCCGGTTCGCTCCCGACGATCGATCAATGCAACCGAGCCATCGGCGCTCATCTATTCAGCTCCGGAGGCCCGTCACCGCAACGGGGCCGGATCCGCCCCCAGGAATCCGGCGGAACCGTAGGCGAACACACCTCCGTCAGCCGCAGCCAGCCAGTAGCCCAGGCCGTCGGGGGTCGCCTCGATGCCGTCCACCGGCTGGTTGAGGTGCACGTTGGCGGCCGATCCGTGGAAGGTGGCGTCGCCAAAGGTGAACACCCCGCCGTCGGAGGCGACCAGCCAGTATCCCAGGCCGTCGGGGGTCGCGGCCATGCCCACGACGGGCTGGTTGAGATGGGTGGCACCCTCGGAGCCGTGGAACCTGGCACTGCCGTAGGAGAACACTCCGCCGTCGGAGGCGACCAGCCAGTAGCCCAGGCCGTCGGGGGTCGCGGCCATGCCCACGACGGGCCGGTTGAGATGGGTGGCCCCAGCCGATCCGTCGAAGGTAGCGTCCCCGAAGGCGAAGACGCCCCCGTCGGACGCCACCAGCCAGTAGCCCTTGCCGTCGGGCGTGGTGGTCATGCCCACGATGGGCCGGTTCAGGGGCTTGAACGCCTCGGATCCGTGGAAGACCGCGTCGCCGAAGGCGAAGACGCCGCCGTCGGACGCCACCAGCCAGTAGCCCTTGCCGTCGGGCGTGGTGGTGATGCCGACCACCGGCCCCTGGAGGTCCCGTCCGGCCATCGAGCCGTAGGACGTCGCGTCGCCGAACGCCGCCACCTTCCCGTCGGCCGTCGCCACCCAGTACCCCTCGCCGTCAGGCGTGGTCGCGATGGTGCGGGAGTTCAGCGCCGAGGGGAGCACCACGAACGTCACGACGCCCGACCCGTGCTGCCCGTCATGGTCGGTCACCATGAATTCCACAGAGGTCGTGCCCGCAGTGGCCGGCGTTCCCGAGACCTGACCGGTGGCGGGATCGATGGACAGTCCGGCCGGCGGTGCGCCCGAGCTCACGCTCCAGGAGAAGGGACCGGTCCCGCCTGACTCGGCGAGCTGTGTGCTCATCGCCACACCGACGGTCCCGTCGACGGTCTGGGGGCCGGCGGAGACCGGGTCGGACGTGACCACCAGGGTCTCCGGGGAGCCGCTGGTGGCACCGAGCGCATCGGTGGCCAGCAACGTGAACGTGGTCGTCCCGGGCGTCGTCGGCGTCCCCGTGATGGCGCCGGTCGTCGGATCGAGCGTGAGCCCGGCCGGAAGGGTGCCGTCGGCGATCGACCACGTCACCGCACCCGATCCGCCGGTGGCGGTCGGCGTGGTGGCGTACCCGGAGCCGACTTCACCACCGGGCAGCGCGGCCGGCACCAGAGCCAGCGGCGCGTCCACGGCGACCGACTCCGGCTGGTCGCCGGCCTGGTCGGCTCCATCGGTGACGACCAGGGTGAACGTCGACGTGCCCGGTGTCGTGGGCGTCCCCGAGATCTCACCGGTGGACGGGTCGAGGGTGAGACCGGCGGGAAGGGTGCCGTCGGTGACGGACCACGTGTACGAACCGGTCCCGTCGACTGCCGAGGGGGTGCTGGCGTAGGCCACACCGACCTCGCCCCCGGGGAGGGCAGCGGAGGTGACCGACGGAGCGGCGACGATCGTCACCGACTCCCCCTGGACGGTGACGAGGTCGGAACCGTCGGACAGGATCAGCACGAAGGTCGACGTGCCCGCCTGGGTCGGCGTGCCCGACAGCTGGCCGGTCGACGGATCGACGGTCAGGCCCGTCGGCAGGGTGCCGGACGTGGCCCAGGTGTAGTCCCCGGTGCCCCCGGTCCCCGAGGCGTCCGCCGTGTAGGTGACGCCCACCTCGCCGCCCGGATACGGATCCGAGGTGACGGCGAGCACCCCGAGCACGGTGACCGACTCGTCCTGGGTGGCCGTGGCACCCACGGCATCGGTGACGACCAGGGTGAACGTCGACGTGCCCGGTGTCGTGGGCGTCCCCGAGATCTCACCGGTGGACGGGTCGAGGGTGAGTCCGCCGGGAAGGGTGCCGTCGGTGACGGACCACGTCAATGTTCCCGTGCCGCCGGTCGCCTGGGGCAGGACGTCGTACGCGACCGCCTGGTAGCCGGTGCCGAGTGGCGGCGAGGTGATGGACGGCGCGTCGACCACCTCGAGCGACTCGTCCTGGGTCGACACCTGTGCGCCACCGTCGGTGGCCACCAGCGTGAAGGAGGAGGTCCCCGACGTGGTCGGGGTGCCCGAGATCTCCCCCGTGGACGGATCAAGGGTGAGGCCGTCGGGGAGCGTCCCGTCACGGACCGACCACGTGTAGGTGCCCGTGCCACCGCCGGCCACCGGTGTCTGGTCGTAGGTCACGCCGACCTCACCGCCCGGCAGGGGCTCCGAGGTGATCGTCGGGCCGGCGATGACGGTCACCGACTCGGCCTGGGTGGCGGTCCACCCGGACTGGTCCGAGACCTGGAGGGTGAACGTGGACGTTCCTGCGGTGGTCGGGGTCCCGGTGATCTCTCCGGTGGACGGATCGAGGGTGAGGCCGACGGGCAGCGTCCCGTCGGCGACGGACCACGCAGGCGTACCTGTGACATGGTCAGCCTGGGGCACGGCGTCGTAGGCCACGCCCACCTCGCCGCCCGGAACCGGGTCGGACGTGATGTCGAGCGTCGGCACCGTGTCGATGCGGGCGTCGGCGGTGGCGGTGCCGCCGGCCTGGTCGGTCACCTCGAGGGTGAAGGACCAGGAGCCGACCAGGCTCGGGGTACCGGAGATCACCCCGGTGGACGGGTCGAGCGTCAGGCCGGGCGGCAGCGACCCGTCTGCGAGGGACCAGGTGAGCGACCCGGTCCCCCCCGAGGCCGTCAGGCCGGCGGAGAAGGGCTCACCGACCGCCGACCCGGGCAGGCGTGGGCCTCCGATCGTCGGCGCCGCGGCCACGGTGACCGATTCGAACTGGGTGGCGACGCCGCCGCCGCCGTCGGTCACCACGAGAGTGAACTCCGAGGTACCCGCGGTGGTCGGTGTGCCCGTGATCTCGCCGGTCGACGGGTCGAGGCTGAGGCCGTCGGGCAGTGTGCCGTCGGTGACCGACCAGGTCAGGTCGCCCGAGCCGACAGTGGCCGTCGGGGTCTGGTCGAAGGTCAGACCGATCTCGCCACCGGGCAGGGGATCGGAGGTGATGGCCGGAGCCTCGCCGATGGTGACCGACTCCTGTTGGGTCCCCGTGCCGCCGACGCCGTCGGTGGCCACGAGGGTGAAGTCCGACGTGCCCGCGGTCGTCGGGGTGCCGGTGATCTCACCGGTCGACGGATCGAGGCTGAGGCCGTCGGGCAACGTGCCGTCGGTGACCGACCAGGTCAGGTCACCCGTGCCGCCGGAGGCTGCCGGTGTCTCGTCGTAGGCGACGCCCACCTCGCCGCCGGCCAGGGGGCCCGACGAGACGGTGGGGGCGGCCGCACCCACCGGGTTCGAGGGGGCGCTGGCCGGGCCGGTCCCCTGACTGTTGGTGGCCTCCACCTCGAAGGTGTACGTCGTCCCGTTGGTCAGGCCCGTGACCGTGGCCGACGTGGCCGAGGCCCCGGCGGAGCCGCACGGCGTGTACGGACCGCCCGTGGAGCACAGGATGGTGTAGCCGGTGACGGGGCTCTGGCCTGAGCTGCCCGGGACCCAGGTGATCCCGGCCTGGGCATCGCCACCGGTGGCGACCACGTCCGTGACGGGTCCCGGGTCCACCGACGGGGTGGCCGGCACCCGGGGCGAGGAGCGGCCGCTCCAACCCGTGGCGTTGTCCGACTGGATGGAGATGTAGTAGGTGGTTCCGTTCGTCAGGCCCGTGATGGTGCAGTTGGCGGTCGCTCCCGGCGTCAGGTTCGTGGTCGTGGTGCAGGTGGCGACCTGGGTCCCCCCGGAGGACAGGTTGAAGGCGGTGGCCTGGGCCTGCGTGATGGGTGCCCCACCGTTGGCCGGGACCGTCCAGCTGACCGCCACCTGACCGTTCTGGCCGTTGGCCACGACCGTGGTCGAATCGACGGAGGACGGGTAGGCCGCCGGCGTGCCCGACCGGCTGTTGGACACGGCGCCGACTCCGGCGGCGCTCACCGCCCGGATGACGACCGGATAGCTCGTCCCGTCGGTGAGACCGGAGATGATGATGGGCGACGTGGTGCCGGTGGCCGTCGTCCAGGTGGTGCCCCCGTCCAATGAGTACTGGTACGCGGTGATCGGGTCACCGCCCGCGGCGCCGGCGGTGAAGGCGACCGAGAGGTACGTATCACCCGAGTTGGCCGCGGTGATCGTGGGGGCCGACGGTCGGGCGATCGGCGTGACCGACACCCGCGGGCTGGAAGAGACACCGGTCCCCTGGGCGTTAGTCGCCGTGACCGCGACGTAGTACACCGTCCCGTTGGTCAGACCGGTGATGATGCAGGCCGTCGTGGGAGCCGTGGTCGTACAGGGGGTCCCGGCCGTGGTGGTCCCGGTGACGGTCGTGTAGGCGGTGGCCCGGTAGCCGGTGACCGGGCTCCCGCCGTTGCCGGCCGGCGCCGTCCACGACACGTCCGCGGCGGCCGAGTCGCTCGAGGCCAGGACCGTGGTCGGGGCGTCGGGCACCGTGGCCGGCGTCCCCGGGACCGGGTTGGAAGGCGTGCCGTCACCGATGGCGTTGTCGGCCCGCACCGACACGGTGTACCGCGTTCCGTTGGTGAGGCCGGTCACGGTGAAGCTGGTCCCCGAGGTCCCGGTGGACACGAAGGGGCCACCGTCGAGCGAGTAGTCGTAGCCGGTCACCGGCGAGCCGCCGTTGTCGGCCAGCGTGAACTGCACCGTCAGGGAGCCGTTCCCCGCGGTGAGCGCCACCGCCGGTGCGCCGGGGGCCGCGGCTGGCGACACGGAGACCGGCGTGGACGCGGACGAGATGCCGACAGCGTTGACCGCACGGATCTCCACCGGGTACTGGGTCCCGTTGGTCACCGGTGTCACGCCGTTGGTGGACAGCGTGGTGATGACCAGCGGTTCGTCGGCCGCCACCGTCGTGGACCAGGTGGTGCCACCATCGGTCGAGTACTGGTAGCCGGTCACCGCCGAGCCACCGTCCGAGGCCTGCGACCAGGTGACGCTGATGCTGCCGTTCCCGCGGGAGGTGGTGGTGACGGCTGGCTGGCCTGGCACCGTCGCCGGGGTCGCCGTGAGGGAGCCGGAGGGATCGGACGGACCGACAGCGTTCACGGCGCGGACGATGACCGTGTAGGCGGTGCCGTTGGTCAGGTCGACGATCGGGAACGACGTGGACGCTGAGGCGGTCGAGTTCCACGACTGGCCGCCGTCCAGTGACCACTGGTAGGCGGTGACGGGCGAACCGCCGTTCGAGCCCGACGTGACGGTCACCGCCAGGGACGCGTTCCCCGGGGTCAGGCCGGTCAGGGTCGGCGCGGCTGGCGCGGTCTCCGGGATGCCGACGGCCACGGCCGAGCCCGGCCCGGCACCGTCGGCGTTGCGGGCGCGGACCTCGACGTCGTACGTGGTGCCGTTGGCGAGCGGGGACGTGCCGTCTGACGACTCCGCCGTGATGGTCATCGTGGTGGAGGTGGCACCGTCGGTGCGGTCGTGCCAGGTGGCTCCGGCGTCGGTCGAATACTGGTAGCCGGTCACCGGCGAGCCGCCGTCGGACGCGGGAGGGGTGAACGACACGGTGAGTGACTGGTCGGCGGCGATCATCCCCTCCGCGCCGGTGGTGAGGGTCGGGGCACCGGGGATGGTGGACGGTGTACCCGTCACGGCGGCCGACGCCGCGCCCGTGCCCACAGCGTTGACGCCGCGCAGCTCGATGGGATAGCCGGTGCCGTCGACCAGACCCGTGACGCCGTCGCTCGACAGCCGGGTGATCGTGCACGCCATGGTGGTCCCGGTGGTGACGCAGGGCGTGCCGGCCGTGTCCTCCGAGGACCAGGTCGCACCGCCGTCGGTCGACCACTGGACGTCGGTGACCGGCGATCCACCGCTGGCCGGCACGTTCGCGGTGACCTCGAGGGAACCATCACCCGGGGTGATGCCGGTGATGGCGGGTGCGCCGGGTGCCGTCGGCGTCGTGAACGAGCCCTGGGCGGGCGGGCCGTCACCGGTGGCATTGACCGCCTCGAGCTCGAACGCGTAGGTGGTCCCGTTCGCCAGCCCGGTCATCGACAGGGGACTCGAGGTGCCGACCGGTGTCCAGGTCGACCCCCCGTTCGTGCTGTAGCGGTAGCCGGTGATGGACCCGCCGCCGCTGCCACCAGGCGTGAAGGCCACCTGTGCTGATCCCGCGCCGGTCTGGACGGAGGTGATGGTCGGTGCGCCGGGCACGGCCTCGGGTGTTCCCGACTTGGAGTTGGAGGTCGATCCCGTCCCGATGGTGCTGACCGCTTCGATGACCACCGAATAGGTGGTCCCGTCGGTCAGTCCGCCGATGGTGAGCGGACTCGTCGTGCCCGTTGCCGTCAGCCATGGCCCGGACCCGTCGAGCTGGTAGCGGTACCCGGTGACGGGTGCCGAGCTGACCGGAGCCGTGAACGCCACCGCCAGGCCACCGTCGGTCGGCGTGATCGCCGTGATCGTGGGTGGGCCGGGGGGCCCTGACGGGGTGATGGTCGGTGACGACGCCGAGAACGGCCCGCTGCCGATGGCGTTGACCGCCTGGACCTGGAAGATGTACCCGGTGCCGTCGGATAGTCCGGAGACCGTTGCCGACGTGGACGTCGATCCGGTGTCGACCGTCGTCCACGACGTCCCGCCGTTGCTCGAGTACTGGACGATGTAGTCCGAGACAGGGTCGGCACCGGCACTGGGGGCCGTCCACGTCACGTTGGCACTGCTGTCACCGGCCGTGCCGGACACGGCGGTGGGTGCGCCGGGGACGCCGGTCGCGTACGTCACCGACACCGAGCCGTCGAAGGAGGCGCCGGGGTCCTGGAAGGTGTTCGTGCTGCTGGGACGGCCGGTGTTGGTGTCCGAGTAGTACACGTACTGGGCGGACAGGCCGGCGAGGCCGGCGATGGCGCTCTGCCCCGGGCTCCCGCCCTGGCCGTACCACTCATCGGACGAGCCGGAGCCGAACTGGACGCTCCCGGCCGCACCGCCGGCGGCACCGCCGCCGCCACCGGCGCCGCCGCCGCCGTCGCATCCGGCCTCACCGGAGGGGGCATTGGCGTTGAAGTACTGGTTGGAGTTGTTGCCGCCGGTCGTGCCGCCGCACATGGTGAACACGGCGGTGCCCGGTTGCCCCTGGGTGGGGGGCGATGCCAGCGGGCTCGGGCTCTGGATGGTGGGGGTCGAGGTGCAGCCAGTGGTGCACCCGGCCGGGATGCCATAGGTGATCGACGTGGGCTCCGCCTGGGCAACATAGTTGGCCAGCCCGATCTGGCCTTTGACCAGCGTGTACTGACCTGAACCTCCGTCACCGCCACCTCCACCGGCCACCACGACGCCGAGGTCGCTGGTCGACGTGGATGAACTGCCGAGTTCGACCACCGTGGCCGCGCCACCAGCCCCGCCGTAGCCGGAGCAACCGTTCGGTCCCGGCGCACCGCCCTGACCGCCGTTGTACTGCGTCAGGGGATTCACACCGGCCACCGCGTCGTGCGAGTCGGTGGGCGACGAGGCGTCCTGGCCAGCGGTGCACGCCGTGGTGAACGGCTCGTCCGCGCCGGATCCGACCCCGATGGTCAGGACCTCGCCGGGAGTGACGTTGATGGTTCCGGTCACCTGCCCCTGGTAACCACCGGCCGGCGGCGAGCCCGACGAATCGGCGCCACCCCAGCCTCCCTGGCCACCGTTCATGGTGATGTTCAGGGACGTCACGTTGGCCGGCACCGTGAACGTCTGCAGGGTGTCGTTGTCGAATCCGAAGTTCTGGGTGACAGTGGGCGGCGTGCCAGCTCCGGCACTCGTCGTTCCGACCCCGGTGACGACAGGCGCGACGATGCTCACGGTGATGGCGATGGCGGTGACTGCGGACACCATGATCGCCCGCGAGAGACGGCCTTTCGGCTGCTCAGCTCGGTCGGCTGCACGAAGACGGCGTGCAGCCAGCGTGCGATTCCTTGATGTCATTCCATGGCAGACCATGGTGGACTGCTTCGGCAATCACCGATTGCACCTTGAGCGACTGCCGGCATCATTGATCTTGCGCCCCCTGTTGCCCGAAGATTGCGGGATGCCCATCCGCCGCTCCGTATCGGTGCCAGTCCGCTGAAGTCCGAGCCGGTCGGCTGACCGTTGATTGCGCTCACAAGACTGCGGGGAGTCAGGCCTGTCGGCGTGGGAAGTGGCTGTCGCTGAGGTCGCGTACACCCAGGACATTCGGGTTCTGTCGGTGGCTCATCCGGGGGTGCCGTCTGAACCACGACAATCGGTTGCTGGCGTGATCAGGCCGAAGGACATGCTCGGCATCCCCCGGACCCAGTTGCGGAGACAGGCCTCGGCGATTCCGGTATCGACAGCGATCCGGGGAACCGGCTACTCCCTCAGCAGATCCAGTTCGACGGCACGCTGACGGACCTCCGGAGGGTGGGACCGGAGCAGTGCGGACTCCGTCCCACGACGATCATCGCCGCAGGTCAGATGTCCGGGAATGTGGGTCGGGCCCCCTACGCCGGCGTTCTCGCGCCGTTGGATCGCAGAGCTTGGACAGACCAGCGGGATCGGCGACGGAGTTCGCCGTGGTCAAACTGATGCCTGCCGCCGGCATGTTCCACATCGATCCCTCACGTGCGAATGGTGATGGACAGCGCCCGCTTGAACTTGGAGTGTGCGTAGGAACCGATGCTCGTGTCGACCACTTTCACCGTGAAGGAGAACGTCCCCGTGGCCGTGGCCTTGCCCTTGAGGAGACCGGTTGTGGCATCGAGGGTCATCCCAGGAGGTAGCTGTCCGGCGGAGACCTTCCATTTGTAGGGCGGGTTGCCACCCGATGCGGACAACTGCTCCGTGTACGTCACGTGCGACACCGAATAGAGGGTGCCCGAGGGGAGGGACGTGGTGGTGATGGACAGCGGCTTCACCACGGTCAGGGTGGCCGGGTCCGATGGCGTGGAACCCACCGGGTTGACGAAGAGTGCCCGGTAGACGTACCCGTTGTCGAGATTGCTCCCCGTGACGGTGTAGCTCGCGGAGGTGGCTCCGGAGATGGCGCCGAAGGTGGTGCCCCCGTTGGTGGACACCTGCCACTGCAGCGTCGGCGTCGGGTTGCCGGAACCAGCGGCGGTGAAGGTGGTGGTGTGCCCGATCACCACCGTCTGGTCCGACGGTTGGGTGGTCACGGTGGGCAGCGTCTCGACGGTCAAGGTGGCCGGATCCGTTGTCGCCGAGCCCACCGAGTTGGTGAACACGGCCTGGTACTGATTGCCGTCCTGTGCCGCAACGGTGGTGAAGACCAGCGCATCACTGGTGGCCCCGGCCAGATCGTTGAAGGTGGTGCCTCCGTCCGTGGACACCTGCCACTGCACGGTCGGAGTCGGGCTGCCGCTGGCCCCGGCGTTGAATACCGCGGTCTGGCCGGCGGCCACCACCACCTGGCTCGGCTCGCTGGTCACGACCGGCGGGCTGTCCACGTTGAGGGTCGCCGAGGCGGAAGTCGTGGTGCCCACCGAGTTGGTGAGGACGGCCCGGTACTGGTTGCCGCTCTGGTCGGACGTGGCGGTGAAGGCGAGCGTCGGCGAGGTGGCTCCGTTGACGGAGGTGAAGGTGGTCCCCCCGTCGGTGGACACCTGCCACTGCACCGCGGGCGACGGGTTGCCCGTACCCGCGGCGGTGAAGGTGGCCGTCTGACCGGCGTTGACGGTCAGACTGGTGGGCTGTGACGTCACCGATGGGCTGGTACCGACGAATCCGAAGAACGTCAGGGAGACCGCAGGTGCCGCGGAGGTGGTGGTGAACGCCGCCCCCGAGCCGTTGCGGGCCCAGGAGGCGCCGGCGCCGCCGCCGCCGCCGGCTCCGCAGTCGACGCCGGCGGTGGCCGTACTGCCGGTGCCCCCGACATAGCCGCCGCCGCCCCCGCCGTTTCCGGCCGAGTCGCCGAGCGACACGGTGTCGGAGCCGGGCCCTCCCGGGGTCCCGCTCGCACTACCCCCGGTGTTGTTGACCCCGCCGGTGCCCCCGACGTCACCACTGGTGGCCCCCGTCCCCCCGTTGGTTCCGCTGTCCCCCGCCCCGGTGAGATCCACCGAGGCGGTGGAGGAACCCGCGCCTCCGGTGCCGCCGCCTCCACCGTCGGAGCCGGCACACATCGATTCGCCGCCGCCGCCACCGCCGGCCGCCACCACCAGCGGGGCGACTCCAACCTGGCAGCTCGCACCCACGCACACCGCGGTGGAGCCACCCCCGCCACCGCCACTACCGTCAGCTCCCCCGCTCCCGATGCAGACGCCCGAGGCGTTGATGCCGGCGCAGTAGTACCCGTTGCCGCCCCCACCACCGTTGCTGTACCCGAGCCCCCCGGCTCCACCGGTGCTGACCACACCCGACCCGTGCGGCGCGGTCGCCCCGGCACAGCCGGTCACCGCGGTGAGCTGGC
>CAZULR010000057.1:0-11343 GCA_964621235.1 uncultured Acidimicrobiaceae bacterium | reverse complement strand
TTCGGTCCCGCCGCGGGGTCATCTCTGACGCCGAATACCTCGATCCGTCCCAATATCGCGGTTACACGGAAAAGCAGTCTCAATCAGGCACATCGGTGGCAGGTCACCGACGGTCCACCTGTGTGATGCTGTTCAATCCTGAACGTGGTTCTTGCGGAGTGCAGTCCGTCCATTCGAGTACGTCATCCGAGGACTTCCGTAGGGAATCGATTGGGCAACCTGCATAGCGCCGTCCAGAACCGCGAAATCAGCGCGATGTAGCGGCGATGATGCTTTCGGCCCGACTTGTGGTGCTAGTCAGGTCCAGGTCGCCGACCACGTCGAGAGCGGCTCCGGCGAGCTCTCGCGCCCGCCGTCGATCACCGCGTGCAAGGAGTACCTCGGCCCAGTCGAGGCGGGTCCGAGCCAGCCACGGAGGTGTATCGGCCCTCACGTGGTCCCGCTCGGCCGTCATGAACCAGTGGTCGGCGGCCTCGTCGTCGCCCAGCGCCACCGAGAGGATCGCCAGATAGCGGGCCGTCGATCCGGCGTACCAGGCACCGGTCACCTGGAACACGTCGTGTTGAGGTGACAGCTGGTCGATCAGGTCACGGCACGCGTCCCGGTCGCCGACGATCGCTGCGGCTTCCGCCCAGGCAACACGGGAAACGGGCAGCCCTGCGTCGTCGGGGATGTCGGCGAACCCGTGTGCCGAGTTGGCCTGGGTCAAGGCCCGCGCCTCGTCCAGGCGACCCGCCTCGGCGAGCGCCCACGCCAGCAGCGCGCTGTTCGGTCCCGGCACCGACCACGCACGCTCCTGCTCGGCGCCAGGGCTGTCCGCAAGAATCTGGACCAGCCCGCCGACGCCATCGCTCTCTCGGATCTGCTGGAACAACGCAATGGTGGCAATGGCCTCTGTCCCCGGTACACCGAGGGCCTCCGCTCTGGCGGCTGTCTCCGTCAACATCGCGACCGCATCACCGAAGCGGCCCGCCTTGAGAAGCACGTGGCAGGTGACCCCTGAATTCTGCGCCCGCTCAAGTGGATCTAGGACCCTTTCCTGGAGAGTCGTCACGCGTTCGACCAGTGCCCCTTCGTTGCCGGTGCCCAACCACATCTCGGACCAGGCGAGAAGGGACACGCAATGGAACTCGAGTTCGGAATCCCCGGCCGCGTCGATGCCGTCCAGGATGCGTAGCTCTTCGTCCCGAAATTGGGCAATAAAGTCGGATGTCAACACCGAGAACGGCAACGCTCCATCGAGGCCGACTCGCGTACGGCGGTGCACGAGGGGGTCATCGATGCGGCCGAGAAAGTCTTGCGCCTGCACATACGCCGCACGTTTGCGGTCAATCTGATTCACGAACGTCAACTCAGTCGCCAGTGACAGCGAAAGCCTGGCGGCGGTAACAGGATCTTCGGCCACGAGTGCGATGGCGCGGGTGAGCAGTTCGATCCGTTCCTCGTCCGGCTCCTCGGCGAACAGCGTGTAGTTGACGCGCATGTTGACCCCGAGCGCCTCAGCCATGAGGGAGGCATTGCCCAACCGTTCTGCCGCTCGGGCCGAATCCAGCAATGTCCGGCGCCACTGCTCCTGGCCTGCATACGCCTCCGCAACTCCCTGACGGCACAACAGCTCGGCGTCCATGGCCGGATCGGACCCGTCGAGCCGCTCCCTCGCCACCCGGAACCAGCGGGCGGCCTCGTCGGGAGCTGCCCGCTCCATGGCCAACTCGGCAGCGCGCCGGGCGTAGTGGAGCGCGACGTCGTCCACCGTCGCGGCACCCGCTTCACCCCAGTGGTAGGCGAGGTCGGACATGACAGGGTCGAGGTCCGCCCCGTGCAGCTTTTCCAGGGCCTCGGCCACGGCCAGATGCGTTCGGGCCCTCCGGGTCGTCGACAGCTCGGCGTGCAGCGTCGAGCGCACGAGTGCGTGGGCGAACTGGTAGCGACCCACCCCCGTCTCGAGCACCAGATGGGCGTCGATGGCCGGCTCGATGGCGTCGAGCAGGTCGTCGGGCCGGTCGTCGGTCACGATGGCCAGGAGATCGAGGTCGAACCGGGCACCGACCACCGAGGCCGAGCTCAGGATCCTCTGCGTGTCCTCGGGTAGGACCGACAGCCGTCGACCGACGACCTGACGGATCCCTTCGGGCAGGTACTCGTCGTCGTCGAGCCGGCCGGCCACCCAGCGTCCGCCCTCCTGGGTGATCGAGCCGCGCTCGGCGAGGTGGCGGAGCACCTCTCCCACGAAGAAGGGATTGCCGCCGGTGTCCTGGCGCAGGGCGAGGGCGAGTGCCGTGCCGGACTCGTCGAGCTCATGCCCGGCTGTCTTCGACATGAGGTCGGACACCCCCCGGTCGTTCAGCCCGGTGAGCGCGATGCGTTCGACGTCGCCCCGCCGGTGGAAGTCGGACAGCATGGTCGACAGCGGGTGGGTCCGGTCCAGGTCGGTGTCCCGGTAGGTGCCGACGGCCATCAGCCCAACCACGGGACTGTTGGCCACGACATGACGCAGCAGCAGGAGCGTGCCCATGTCGGCCCAGTGGAGGTCGTCAAGCACGAGCAGCACCGGTCGGTCCTGCGTGCGGGCCCCGAGCCAACCGTGGACCGACTGGAACAGTGCCAGCCGCTCGGCGTCAGGCGTGGCATCGACCGGTGGCGGCAGGTCCGGGACGATCCTGGCCATTTCGGGCACGAGGCGGACCAGCTCCCCGGGGGCGGGACCGAGGTGCTCCACGCCACCTGGCTGGCCCAGCTGCCACCGCAGCGCCTCGGCGAATGGCTGGTAGGGGATACCCACCAGCTCGTCGCAGCGCCCGGCGAGCACGGTCCCACCGGCGGTCGCGACCTGGGTGGCCAACTCCGACGTCAGCCGGGTCTTGCCGATACCGGGCTCGCCGGCGACCAGCACCAGTCGTGTGGCGCCGGTCGAGACGGCCCCCCATGCCCCGAGCAGCTGTTCCGCCTCCTCCTCCCGGCCGGCGAACGGGAATCTGCCCTCCTCCTCCAGCAACGTAGGGAGCCCCACGTCGGTCGCGCCGCTTCCCTGGCGTGGCTCCCAGAGGATCTCGATCGACTCCACCGGGTCCGGGAGACCCTTGAGCTCCAGACCGCCGAGGGGGCGATGCGGGTGGGGATTGCGACGACCCGCCGTCAACCGCACCAGCTCGGTGGCGAGGATCTGACCGGCCTCGCACCGGGCACACAGACGGGCGGCCTCGATGACCGGGTCGCCGAAGAAGTCGTTGTCCTCCCGCGTCACCTCCCCGCCAGCCAGGCCCACCCGCAGGCCGAGTTCCTGGTCCCGAGAGCGTCCGTCGAACTCGACGCCCTGCTGCATGGCGACTGCACAAGCGAGCCCGGCCGAGGCCGACGGGAACACCGCCATCAGGCCATCGCCGAGGTTCTTGATCTCCCGACCATCCGCCTCGGCGATGGCCTGGCGGAGCACGGTGAAGTGGTCCCGTCGGAGCCTGTCGGCCACATCGGGGGAGACGCTCGACTGCAGTTGCGTCGATCCCACCAGGTCGGTGAAGAGAATCGTGACGTTCTCCGTCGTCATACAGGTCCATCCGCCGAGGGCACGCACACACCGTATCCGAGGGGAGCCCAGATCCGCCGTGTAGGCAGAGGGTCGTCGGGGGAACTCCGAAGTGGCTCGGCATGATCAGATGATCGCCCTTCGACGTGCCCCACAACACCATTGGTTGGGTGGGCCACGTCCCGTGAACTATGCGCTTCGGAGGTACTCACGAAGAGCGCGACGGATGACCTCAGAAGTCGTGACCCCCTCCTTGGCTGCCCGATCCTCCGCCGCTGCACGCAGGCTGGGCTCAAGTCGAACTGATTCGACAGCCTTTGCCGCGGCTCCGAGCGGAGGTCGGCCCCGACCGCGAGGCTTCTCATGGAGCTGTCCGGCCTCGTATCCCTTGTCCGCCTCGTCGGCAAGCGTCTCGATCATTGCGTCGTCGATGGGCCGCCCGCTCTTGGTCTTCCCGTACGTCCGATTCGTCATAGGTTCTCCTCTCCGAACAGTTCGACTCGGGTGCTCGCTCGCAGCACCATGGCATGAATCGCAAGCTCTCCATCCTCAAGATCGAGAACAACGAGCTCGAGGAGATTGCCCGCCCGACTCGGTCCTCCAAGAAGATACCGAGGAGGGTCATCGTCAAGCTTCACCCAGGCGATGGAATGTTCGAACGCGTGAACGATGTCGTCGTCGGGAATCTGATGACGCCGTGCAGACGGGTGGATCTCCACTGATTAAGTGTAGTACGGAAATACCCCGGGTCAACCGGCGCCGGCCCCCGATCGTGACCCCATCCCCGCGCTATCCCCGCGCCAGCAATGAAAACAACGGACACTTACGGTAACTGACGGACAGCAACGTTCAAGAGAATTTCGGGCTTGAACAGGACTTTTGTTCAAATCGGCTGGTCAGGGTCACGAGGGCGAAATTGCTCGGATCCGCCTGGCAGTCAAGAGGTCAGGGGTTCGAATCCCCTTACCTCCACTTGGAGATCGCCGGTCAGGCGCTGGCGGGCGTCTTGGGACCGAGTCCTCGAATTCCCATCCCTGCGCTCTCCCCACCAAAATCAGGGGTCGCCGCGGCACGGCTCACGCGCAGGCGGGTCTGCGTGATGCCCGGTGGATCTCTCCTGCGTTCGCCTTGCGGTCCGCCGTTCGCACCACGTCCATGGCGTCGGCATCCGATCGGAGATCGCCTGGGGGAGGTCGGCGTAGGTGCGGAAGTAGATAGCCGGATCGTGGCCGAGGGCGGCAGCTGCGGTCGAGACGGGCACTCCCCCGCTGCGCCGTGAGGCTGGCCGCCGTGTGTCGAAGAACGAAGGGAGTGGCCCCGGATGGGAGTGTTCATGACCGGGAGTCGTCCGGAAGATCTCGATGACCGCATTCGGGTCCTGATCGTAGGTCTGCGACTCCGACGCGAGCGTGCCATGTCCCTCATGATCGGGTGCATGCGTTTTTCTGTGCGCTCTGGACTGGAGCCCAAAGAGTGGACGAACGGGGTGCTGACTCGGAAGTCATCATTCAGCGAGGCCAGGCGAGCGCCTCGCTGGGCTGAGACTAGAACCTGAAGCGAGTCAGCCCACCCGGCTCGGTACCCAGTGTCACTGTCACCGAATGTGGCTTGATCCGATAGACGTTCCACGGCGGTGGTCCTTGCGACGGAGCGTTGAACGGGGCTGTGATACCGGCCCCGGTCTCATCCAGTTCGGCGGGCCATCCCTGGTCCGCCCAGGCCTTGGCAAGGCGCGTCAGTGTGGCCGGGTCGGTCTCCCGCTCTGCCTCACCTTCGGCAACGACGTCCGCATCGAGGATCGACACCGCGATTGAGCACCGCGGGTCGTGCGCGACGTTGCGGGCCTTCCTGGTACCCGATCCGGTCTGGAACCAGAAGCCTCCGTCCAGCCAGAGCGCGCCGACTGCAGTCACGTGCGGGCTCCCGTTTTCGTTCACCGTGGTGAGCCACGTCGTGCGAGCGTTGTGGGCGTCTGCAGCGGGGGGCGATCCGGCATCGAGCTTCTCGACAATGGTCGCCCAATCCACCGGGGGCAGCCCGTCCGTCGCTCCCAAGTTGATGATGTCCATTCCGTTTCCCTTCTGGTAATCGTGCCGACCATCAGACGTTTGCCGGTCGCCAGAGTCATCGCATGTGAGCGAGGTGAAGTCATCCTGGCCTCGCCAGTCTGCCAGGCGTGTCCCACAACGCCTGTGTCCCCAACTGATCAGGGCGGCCGACCAGGTAGCGAACAGCACCTTCGCTCGGGCGGTGGTCACTTCAATGTCCTTGGCGCCGAGCATCACGCGCGCAGAGATCGCCATTCGAGTCGAACTCGGTGATTGCATCTTCGGGAATGCCCCCGATCTCTGGTGCAGAGGCGGTTATCGAGCGGGGTCTGCTCGCCGCGAACTGCGGCTGCACGGCACGACTGAGGTAGGTCTCTACTGGCAATTCGGGCACAGATTCGAACGATGACGATTCGAGTCCTCCCTGCCAAATCCAATGGCCGTGCAGCCAATCGGAGCCTGAGTAATGCTCACCACATGGACGGCGCCAAGCGATCAAGAACAGCCCAGGGAGTTGCTGCGGAACGCGCCCTCCTCGCAAGCAAAGGCGTCATTGACGATCCCATCGCCCGAGAAATGCTCACGCCGTCCATGTGTGCGCTGGTCTGGGTCGTTGAGCACGGGCCGCATCGAATCTGGACACGGTCGGTAACACTTGCTGGGCTGGCAGCTCGGGTGCGTTGGTTCGATTCCCAGGTGATCTGTGCCGTGAACGACGGCATCAGACAGGTCGCAGTAATCGGAGCTGGATACGACAGTCGCCCCTGGCGGATCCCGGGCGACGGCGTCCAGTTCTTTGAGTTAGACCACCCTGCCACCCAACAAGACAAAGTTCGTCGGGCACCGCAGCCCGGCCCCGTTTACGTACAATCTGACCTGACAACGGAAGATGCGGTGGCGTCGCTTCTGGACTGTGGATTCGACCCATCACTTCCCGCAATCTTCATCCTTGAAGGCCTCACGATGTACCTCAGTGAGGACGTAGTCAGACGCCAACTTCAACTCTTGGGGAGAATGAGCGCCAGCCGCAGTCGGCTTGCCATTGACTTCTATCCACCCAGCAATGTCGGGACAGCACGAAATCATCGGCAACTGCGTGTCCAGCGGCTCGCTCGGAGTGGAAGCGGTGAGTCGTTCAAGCTGGCCCTCGAACGCTCACAAGCTGCCGGCCTCGTCCAGGCGTCCGGCTGGAACATTGATGAAGTGACGAGCCTGCGGGACGCGGCACGAAGGCTCGTCCCAAGCGGCGTAGGGCTGCCCACCGACGCTGTCAACGAGCACAAGACGCTCATTGCTGCCGTTCACGTCGAATAAGTCGCTGAGCACCCGCTACCACCGACTCGGGGCACGTCAGAAACGACGTGGGCTTGCCCTCCGTGAGCCGCCACATTCTGGCGCTTCGATCACGGTAGTTCGGAAAGGCGAGACTCTGCCGTGAGACATCGCAATTCGCGACCGTGTCGGAGATCGGCCCGTAGGCTCGGCGACGTGATCAGGGGAGGTGTCGATGTCCGAGGATGAGAGCAGGTCTCTACCGGCGGTGGTCGATCGCCAGACGTTCGAAGAGCAATTGGCGGTGCTGCGGGAGAGGGAGAAAGCACACACTCGTGAAGGGGACGCGATTGCCGCGGCCCGCCGCCGGCTGTCGATGGTCGAAGTCGCCGCAGACAGTCCGCTGCTGGGGCCGTACGGCCCGGTGACGTTGCTCGACGCATTCGATGGCCGGCGCCAGCTCGTTGCCTACTACTTCATGTGGTGGCCCGGCCGATCTGCGGCCGAACAATGCGAAGGCTGCACGTGGGTGATCGGTCAGGTAGGCGAGCTTGCCTACCTGCACTCCCGGGATATCACTTTCGCAGTGCTGTGCCAGGGCCGAAACACCGCCTACGGCTTTGAGGATGCGCAGACGTCATATGACGAGAGCCTCCGATACCGCGCTTTCATGGGCTGGGAAATGCCGTGGTACTCGGCCCAGCCCTCGTTGGCCACGGTCCTGGTAGGCCGCGAGCACGGTCTGTTCCACCTGGTGTGCTACTTGCGGGACGGCGACCGGGTCTTCGAAACGTACTGGACCAAGCGTCGTGGAGCCGAGGTGCTGGACTACAGCTACGCGCTCATGGACCTCACCGCGTTCGGAAGGCAGGAGGATTGGGAGGACTCACCGGGGGGCTGGCCGCGGCGCGGGCACGCGACTCGTACCCTGGGTGGGGCTCCGGAATGGCCGCCCCTGCGGGAACGGCCAGGGGGTCGCCCGACCTCGCATTGGCCACGGCTCGATGCCGGGTACTCAGACGACCTGGGAGCCGCAGACGCGGGTGCACCACCCCCTCCAAGTCACTGCCACTGAATCCTGCGCCTGCGTGGCCGGTCGAAGTGCTCGGGATTTGGGCTTCAGATTCTTACCACGACCTTAGGTATTTGCACGTTTCCTCATACCTGCTTTACACCTTCCTCACATCCAATCGCCAGAGTAGGGAGTGCCGTCGAAGGGCGGCAGGTGCGCCAAACGGGGCGTGCATAAGTCGAAGGAGCAACATCATGTTTCGCAAGATCATCGCCGGAGCCGCAGTGGCTGGTGCATTGACATTCGGATTCGCCGGGGTGGCCGGGGCAGCGACGAGCTCGACGGGCAGCACCGGGTCGGCAGTGATCACGCCGTCGACGACCGTGTGCTCGCTCCTCCCGCAGTTGCAGGCCCATGCGCAGAAGGTGGAAGCTCGTCTGGCCTCCGACCTGCCAAAGGCCCAAGCTGCCGAGGCCAAGGCCAAGGCTGCGGGCAACACCGTCCGGGCCGACCGCATCGCTCACCTCGTTACGAGGATCCAGGACCGCGAGCACAACGTCAACACGCGGCTGGCCAAGCTGAGTGCTGACTGCTCGACCAACGGCTGACCGCAACAGATCGACCTCGATCGGCCGAGCGCCGGTCGAGTGCACTTCCAGAAGAACCCCTCGGCCGCCTGCCGAGGGGTTCTTCACGTGTGGGCGCTAGGTCGAAGAGAACCTCGCAGTGATGTCAGATACTGAGGGCCATGATCCGGCGGCCACTACGAGTCACGGGTATCCCTGAACACCGCGATGGGGTCGTTCGTCGAGGCCCTCAAGAAGCCTCCGCGATGGCGCCAGGTCGAAGCTGTGCCCCTTGGGCGGACGTGGCCGAGGATCTCGCCAATCCGTAGCCAGAAAACACTCTTGCTGCGGGCAACGGTCACCGAGTAGACGACCTCGCGTTCAGCGCGAGCACGGGTGCTGGTCGCCCGTCGAGGAGGTACTCCTCGACGGGCCGTACGTCTCCGGGCTGCGGACCGATCCGTTCGGTGCACGCGTCCCATCGACCGGCCGCGGCTCGGGCCGGGCCGGGCGACATGATGGTCAGCCGCCGACCTGCGCGGGACTGACAATGCTGCCCGGGATGATGACGTCGAATCCTCCGGACTCCACCGTTCGGTACGGGATACCGTGCGCGGTGAGCCACGCCGTCAAGGAGGACTCGGTGACCGACCCCGGCTCCAGGTTCGACGTCGATCCGAGTTGCGCCGCGAGGGCCGCCTCGGACGCCGCCGGAACGAATACCCAGGCGACGGGGGCCCGACCCGCGTTCGACACACCTGGCGGATTCCGGCTCAACCCGACAGCCAGGGCCGTGACGCGGTTCGCCGAGACCAGGGTCAGGTCGTTCGCCACCCAGTAGCCCGCGTAGGCGCGAGTCACTCCCAGACCGGAGAGCCGGTTGGAGAGCGCCGTGATGGCCGGATTCGGATTCGACGAGAACGCGGTGAGTTGGCGGGAAGACCCGAGTGCTCCATAGCCGTCGTTGAAGGCGACGAGGGTGCTGACCGTCGCCACTAGGAGCACAGCACATGCCCCCCATGGAGCGGCCCGGGGTCGCAGAATCTGCCACAGACCACCGGCGAACAGCAGCGCCAGCAGCGGTGAGAGGGCGAGGGCGTAGCGCCCGTCGTTCCAGAACCAGGAGGTCGGGAAGGCCGCATAGAGGAACGGGAACAGGACAAGCGCCAGGACGAGGATCCGAGCGTCAGGCACCCTCACCGCTATAAGGACCGCGCTGGCCACGAGGAGGACGAGCAGCGCGAGGTAGACGACGAGTCCGAGAGTGCGTCCCCCTTCCCAGACCCCGGCCCCTTCCACCCGCAGCCCGAGGAGCATCGGCAGGACGTGGGTGACGAACGTGGTGAGCCGGGACGAGTACGACACGGGCGACGGGGGAACGCCGGCACTGTGCGTCTCGATACTGGCCCAGATCCAGGGGAGCGCTCCGACTACCGCCGCGGCGAGGGCGGCCGACAGTCGGACCAGCACCTGTCTCATCGAGCGACCCCGCAACCCGAGCGCGACGACCACCAGGGAGGGGACGGCGAAGTAGACGATCTCCGGTGACGCCCAGAAGCCCAGACCACCGGCGGCCCCGAAGATCACCCAGTCGGCGGTCCGTCCCGCATCCCGGCCGACCATGTTCTGGCGGATCCGGACGGCCTGGAGGACCACCACGAGTCCGAGCGTCACGCACACCTGGTGGAGCCCGGTCTCCCGCACCGAATTCCACACTGAGGACTCGGACCAGACCCAGCTGAGGATCCCCGCCACGGCGGCGGCAGGGGCGGGGAACAGGCGGAGGCCGATCCGCCAGACGAGCACCGAGGAGACCAGGGCCAGGAACGCCGGCGTGGCGTTCAGCACGAACGGCGATTCGCCGAACAGCGAGAACGCCGCCGCCAGCAGATACGGCTCGACACCGCCGTACCCCTGGCCCCAGAAGAACGCGTAGGTGTGACCCTGGAGCACCTGGTGGGCGACGAGCCCGGCGGTCGCCTCGTCGGAGTTCATCGGGGCGTTCCCGAGCAACCACAGTCTGAGGAGGACGCCCACGACGCCCACGACCACGAGCACGACGGTGAGGGCGATCCCGCCCGGTGACCTCCAACTCGACGCGGCGCCGCCGACCCTGGTCGACCTCATCCGCCCCACGGAACCTGCGGCGCCGCCACGACGTTGACCACCGGGGAATAGTAGGTCGTAACTCGAAGGTCTCCGCCCCCCTGTGCCCGGAACGTGGGCCGGGTAGGAGTCAGTGTCCTCAGTGGCCCGGCGCGCACCGCCGTTCCGGGTGACCTTCCGAAGGGCCGTCGCGCTAACCCGGCGTGCCCGCGGTCATGCCGGCCAGCAACTCCTCCAGTGCCGCCTGGTCCGGGCCGGAGAACAGGGGAACCGACGGCACCGCGGCGAGCGTTGCCAACATGCGCTCGGTGAGGTCGGCGGAGGCTGCCGGGAGGTGGCTGCTCAGGATCATCGACGGGTCCAGTCGACGGACCCGGTCGAGCTGGCTGGAGAACGTGTCGACGTCGACAGCATGGAGCCAGGGGGAGTCGAGGGTGGCCCAGAGTGTCTGGCCCTGCCGCAGCTCCGCCTGGGTCAGATCCCCCGCCCGCTGCGGAACGTCGGCCAACAGGGCACCGAAGGAGTCGGCGCTGAAGAGCGCGCCGGACCGATCGTCGTGGAAGCCCGTGGTGCACGGGTTGTCGAACGTCGGCGGGCGCAGGGCGGTCAAGGTCCGGTCGGCGGCCACCAGGCGCTGGCCCGGATTGACCAGGTGCACCCGGTCGAGCGGCAGCGGATCCGCGAGGCTCAGGGCGCCGACCCCCAGAAACGTCGTCACGACCTTCAGGTCGGCGTTCTCGTCGAGCAGTGCGTGCAGCGAGCCGATGTGGTCGGCGTCGGTGTGGGTGAGCCAGATCCACCGCAGGTCGGCCACGT
>CAZULR010000056.1:0-11487 GCA_964621235.1 uncultured Acidimicrobiaceae bacterium | reverse complement strand
CGCCCTCCCCCGTCACCCTCTCGCCGCCCCGCCGCGGTGAGCCCGAGCGCCCCGCGATCGACCCCGCAGCGGTACGGGCCCGCCTCCACGCCGCCGAGGCCGCACTGCTCGAGGAGCGACGCCTGCTGACCGGCGAGGAGCTGGCCGACCTGGCCGCCCTCCCCGACGCCTACGTGACCTCGCTGGCCGCCCTCGCCCACCAGGTGCGACTGGCCTGGTGCGGTCCGGAGGTGGAGGTCGAGGGCATCCTGTCGGCCAAGACCGGCGGATGCCCGGAGGACTGCCACTTCTGCTCGCAGTCGTCGCGGTTCGACACCCCGGTCAAGGCCACTCCGTTCCTCGACGCCGACGAGGTGCTCCGTGCCGCCGAGGAGACCAAGGCCGCCGGGGCCTCCGAGTTCTGCATCGTGCTGGCCGTGCGCGGTCCCGACGAGCGGACCATGCAGCGGATCCTCGAGCTCGTCCCGATGGTGCAGGAGCAGACCGGCCTCAACGTGGCCGTCAGCGCCGGCCTCCTGACCGACGAGCAGGCCCGACGGTTCGCCGAGGGGGGCGTCCACCGCTACAACCACAACCTCGAAACGTCCCGCTCGTTCTTCCCCAACGTCGTTACCTCCCACACGTGGGAGGAGCGAGAGGAGACGTGCCGGCTCGTGCTCGACCACGGCATGGAGCTGTGCTGCGGGGCGCTGATCGGCATGGGCGAGTCCGACGAGCAGCGCATCGAACTGCTCACCCAGCTCCAGGAGCTCGGTCCCACCGAGGTGCCCCTCAACTTCCTCAACCCCCGGCCCGGCACCCCGCTGGGCGCCGAGCAGCCGGTCGCCGCCTGGGAGGCCATCCGCTGGATCGCCCTCTTCCGGCTCGGCCTGCCGGGCGTCATCCTCCGCTACGCCGGCGGGCGCGAGGTGACCCTCCGCGAGCTGCAGTCGATGGGGATGACCTCGGGCATCAACGCGCTGATCGTGGGCAACTACCTGACCACCCTCGGGCGATCCGCCGACGAGGACCTGCAGATGCTTTCCGACCTGCGGATGCCGGTGGGCGCCCTGACCGGCGTCCTCTGAGCGGTCCCTGGTGGAGCCCACTCCCGGGGTGACCGCTTCGCACTGCACCGGCTGCGGGTCGACGTCGTGCACCGGCTGTGCCCGCACGCTCGACCCGCCTCGGTTCTGCGGCACGTGCGGTCGGCGCCTCACTGTCACCGTGACGCCGGCCGGCTACCGGGCCCGGTGCCGAGACCACGGCGAGGTGGCGGCACCGTAGTTCCCGCGTGAACTCACGTCGGAGCCGGGCACGCCCACTGGGCCAGGCGGACCAGGCGCACAGAGCGGACACGATCTGGCGTCGGAACCGATCGGCGGTCAGCCATGCGAATGTGCGTCCATACCGCCGCCCCGTCCGGACCGGGCTCGGGGCACCGGTGTCGATCCGGTGACGTAAAGTGATCCGATTCGCGCAGATGGTCGTCGGCGGAGGGCACAACGGATGCAGTCGCAGCTCGACCCCGGCGAGCGTCATGGACGTCGTCCCCGCCATGGCCGTTGGCCGCTCCGGTGACCGACCCCGCTGATCCGCCCGGCACCGAGGCCGCGCCGGTACCGCGGGTCCGGTCGGCGGCAGACCTCCTACACCAGTACGAATCGCTCGGTCGTTCGTTCGTCGAGCACCGGCCACGCCTGAACTCGCCCCTGGTCCCGGCGGGCGTGCTGCTGGTCCTGGCCACCGGATTCGTGCTCCTCCGGCTCGCCGTGGCGGCCCATGGAGACATCAGCGCGTTCGTCCAGGCGGGAACGCAGTTCACCAACCCGGCGGCGGTGCCCCATGGCCTGGACGTCAGGGCCGGCGCAGGGTACGACGGGCAGTTCTATTACCGTCTGGCCCTCCAACCGTGGAACCTGGCGAGGAGCGCCCACGGGATCACGTTCGACTACGCGCTGCGTCGTCAGCGGATCATGTACTCGTGGCTGACCTGGATCCTCTCGGGCGGCCAGGCGGTGGCCGTTCCCTCCGTCCTGGTCGGGGTCAACATCGTGATGCTTGGGCTGATGGGCCTGTTCTCGGGCAGATGGGCCCAGACGCTCGGTCGCCATGCACTCTGGGGGCTGCTCCCCGCGGGCTATTTCGGCATGGTCTGGACCCTGGACCGCGATCTCACGGAGATCACCGCGATCACCCTGGTCGTGGCCGGCATCGTCGCCTGGAGGACGGGCCGCTTCCTGCTCGCCGGCCTGGCCTTCTCGGCAGCGGTCCTCTCCCGGGAGACCGCCATGCTGGTGGTCGCGGCCCTGCTCGTGACCCGCATCGTGGAGCTCGTACGCCGGCGCGCCGGCCCCGGCCGACAGGAAGTCGCGTGGGCCCTCCCACTGCTCGTCTTCACGGGATGGCAGGCGATGTGCCTCGCCGTCTACGGGAAGCTTCCCCTGACCTCGGAGGACGAGAACGCGGGGAAGCCACTCACCGGTGCGGTCCATGCCGTGCTCGGGTGGATCGAGCATCCGAGGCTGACGAACCTCCTGGAACTGGTCCAGCTCGCCGTCCTCGTGGCGACGGTCGTGCTCGCCCTCCTGCATCTGAAGGACAGCCGTTCCTCGTCATTCGAGCGCCTGGCGTTCGTTTTCGCCATCCTCCTGCTGCTGGCGTTGTCGTCGCAGATCTGGAATAACGACCCCCGCCAGTTCCGGACGATGGCGGACGTCTTCGTGCTCGGTTCCGGAGTGCTCCTGGGTGCGAAGTCCTTCCGTCCCCTCGTCCTCACGTCACTGACCTGGGGCGTCTGGTTCCTGGTCGCGGCCGTCAGCATCAAGTACATCTGAGGCCACCGTTCCCCCACCCGGAGGGCACACCGGTGACAGTGGTCGACCGGCGGTGTGCACCACGACGGTCAACGTCCTCCGACTGGCCCCTCCGCCTCCACGCCGGTTCCCCCCGCTGCGCCCGACGGGTCGCGCGCCACCCACCGACCGGTGGGGCGGCGATACCAGGGGCACACTCGCCGCAGCGTTAGGTTGGACCGATGGGCTCTCTCCTGGCTTCCGTACTGCCACTGGCCCTCGGTGCGGCGGTCAGCCCGACGCTGCTGGCCCTCCAACTCATCGTCCTGTCGGGCACCACGCACCGCCTCGCCCGGGCCTGGGCCCTGGCCGCCGGATCCGCGTTGGTGCTCGCCGCCTTCTCGCTACTGTGTGTCACCGCGCTGTCGCGCGTGCGTCCCAGCCACGGACACAAGTCGGTCACCGACGCGGTCGTCCTGATCGCCTCTGGTGTGCTGCTCGGGGCCCTGGCCGTCCGATCCCGGATCCGCACGCCGACCGTCGGCGAGCGCCACACCTCGAGGATCTCGGAACGCCTGACCACGGCCCCGTCCAGCTGGTTCGTCGGGGTGGGCGCCGTCGGGATGGTGGTCAACTTTTCGACGCTGCTCCTCGTCCTGCCGGCCGTCCACGAGATCACCCACTCGTCCGCCGACACCACCACCAAAGTGACCGTCTTCGTCGTCCTGTACGTGATCGTCCTCCTCCCGGTGCTGGCCCCCGTGGTACTCGCCCAGGTGCTCGGGGCCCATGCCGACCACGCGCTCGACGCCACCCACAAGTGGGTGGGTCGCAACGCCCGGGCCATCGGCACGGTCATCGAGGCCGTGTTCGCCGTCTATCTCGTGGTCAAGGGAGTTCGGGCCGTCCCCTAGTCTGGGGATCCGCAACCGATGGGGAGGTCCGGATGGACTGGAAGCTCGAGCTCGTGGTCGTACCTGTGGCCGATCAGGACCGCGCCAAGGCGTTCTACGTCGACGCCATGGGCTTCGACCTCATCGTCGACCACCGTGCGGGAGAGCACTTCCGGGTGATCCAGGCGTCGCCACCCGGGTCCGCCTGTGCCGTGGCCCTCATGGCCAACGCGGAGTCGGCCGGAACCCTCCAGGGCCTCCACCTCGTCGTGCCCGACATCGAACAGGCCCGGGCCGAGGTGGTCGGTCGCGGGGTCGAGGCCGGGCCCCTCGTCCACTACGTCGACGGGCGGCCCGAGGACGGCCCCGACCCCGAGCGTCAGGACTACAACACCTTCTTCGAGTTCCACGACCCCGACGGCAACGGCTGGATGGTCCAGGAGGTCTCCAGCCGACCCTGACCGGATCGGAAGGCCGGGTACAGCCGGGTGCACAGGCGCTGTCGACCCCAACATGGTTTCCTCCATGGACCGCCCGAACATCCCGCTGATCATGACGGACGAGGAGCGGTACCCACGCCGAACGAGTCGGCCGACGTCCGGGCCTTCGGTTCCTCGCAGCTGACCGCCCGCCAGCCACTCCGGGCGAAGGGGCGCGAATTCCACCGCCACTACGCGGGCTCGACCGCCTGCACGCCGAGCCGGGCCACGCTCTTCACGGGCCAGTACCCCTCGCCGCACGGCGTGTCGACCACCGACGGCCTGGCCAAGCACGCCTCGGATCCCGGCATGTGCTGGCTCGACCCGAATGCGGTACCGACGCTGGGCGACTGGTTCCGGGCGGGTGGCTACCGCCCCCACTACCGGGGCAATTGGCACGTGTCCCGTGCGGACCTCGAGACACCGGGCACCCACGAGGGCGTAATGGGTTCCGATGACGAGGGCCGGCCCCCGCCGGCGTCGAGGCGTACTGCAGGGCGGACCGCCTCGATCCGTTCGGGTTCTCGGGCTGGATCGGTCGTGAGCCCCACGGTGCCGCCAAATCCGACTGCAGCACCATCCGCGACGGGGTGTTCGCCGAGTGGGTGGTGGAGCTGTTCGACGACCTGGTCGCCGCGCGGGCGGAGGGGCCCTGGCTGACCGTGGCCTCGTTGGTGAACTCCCACGACATCACCTTCTCCGGCTTCGGGTGGGAGCAGCAGTTGCAGTTCGGCCCGCCCGGCGACACGAGGCCGGAGGTGCCCGAGGCGCCGTCCCAGTCCGACTCCTTCGCGGGACGGCCCCCTTGTCACGCCGCGTTCCCGGAGCCGTGGGGACGGATGGTGTACCCGACCGCCACCGAGCTCGGCTACCGCCGCCTCTACTACCACCTCCACGCGCTTGTCGACGCGGCCATCGGACGGATCCTGGCCGCCCTCGAGCGCAGCGGCATGGCCGACGACACCGTCGTGGTCCTGACCTCGGATCACGGCGACCTCCTCGGTGCCCACGGCGGCCTCGTGCAGAAGTGGTTCAATGCGTTCGACGAGGCCGTGCGGGTGCCCTTCGTGGTCAGCGGGCCGGACGTCCCGAGTGGCGGCCCCGGAGTGTCGATCCCGACCAGCCACGCGGACCTGGTGCCCACACTCCTCGGCCTCGCCGGGATCGATCCGGAGCAGGCGGCCGACGGCGTCGGACGGCACCACACCGAGGCCCACCGGCTCCCCGGCCGGGACCTGAGCGGCGTGGTCCGGGGCACGGTCGACGAGGCGTCGGTCGTGTCCCCGTCTACTTCATGACCGAGGACAACGTCCCGGTGGGCGCCACGCAGGTCAACATCCTGACCGGTGCGCCGTACGAGCCCATCACCGGGGCCACCTCCGTCGAGTCGGTCGTGACACCCGTGCCCACGGGGCCGGGCGGGACGTCCGAGCTCTGGAAGGTGAACCACTACTACGAGCGACTCGACGAGTGGAACGCCTATCACGGCATCGCGCCCAACCCGTTCCTCGGTCCGGCCACCGAATCCCTCTACGAGCTCCACAACCTCACCCGGGATCTCGAGGAACGGACGAACCTGGCCGACACGCAGCCGGACACCCTGTCCCTCATGCAGTACGTGCTCGACGTCCAGCGTGACGCGAAGCCCCTGGTGCCGTCGCTGCGGAACCCGACCTGACCCACCGGCTTCAGTTCGGCCCACCCTGCGGAGGGGCCGACGGGGGAGGTGATGGGGCCGGCCGGGACGATGGTGAGGGCCGGGGCGGAGGTTCCGACCGTGGTGGAGGTGCCGGTCGGGCGGTGGTTCGGGAGGTTCGGGCGGGTCTGGTGGCCCGGACGCGTCCGGCGGCCTGGCCGCCACCACCTCGTCGGCGGCCGATCGGAGCGCCTCCGACGGGACCGTCGTCGCCCCGTCGGCCATGTCGACTCTGGCGCAACGGACCAGTTCCACCTGCGCCCGCAGCAGTCCGCTCGGCACGTCCTCGACGAACGGCGTGGACCCCCTGGCCCCGAGCACGCCGGCGGCACCCACCCCGACCATCCCGCCGGTGGACGCGGACCCGTAGCCCAGTGCCCTGATCGAGACCTGGGTGGCGTCGTCGTCCCCGAGGCTCACCAGCTCATCGAGGCGAGCCAGCGCGTCGACGAGTGCGGCACGGGTCGCAGCGGTGCCGGCGCGCCGGTAGTCGTCCGCCGACGCCTCGACCGTGACGATGGCCTCCGCCAGGTCCCGGTCGACCGCGACGGGAATGGTCGGGTCCGGGTGGGCGTGGTGTCCGTCATGGTGGCCGAAGAGGTTCACCCCGCAGCACTTCCACGGGACGGGCCGCGGCCCGACGACCGGACCGGGTGCGCAGGCCCGGACCAGCCCCTCACTCAGCCGGCGGGGACCTTCCAACCCCTGGCTTCGGCGATCTCCTTGCACGTGGGGCAGAGGGGGTACCGCTTGGGGTTGCGCCCCGGGACCCAGATCTTCCCGCACAGGGCCTTCACGGCCGTGCCGTTGACCATTCCCTCCACCACCGACGGCCCCGCCGAGATGAAGTCCCCCTTTTCGGGCTTGAATCCCTCGAGCACGATGTGGGACATGCGCTCGTGGTCACCGTCGAGTTCGGGGTCCACCTGCACGGGGGAGGTGGTGATACCGGTGTCGGTCATGGCACCAGGATCGCGCACGGAGGTGCTCCCGGTCGACGCAGCCGGCGGGGTGGGGGCCGGACAGCGGAGTCCCGGACGGGGACGGTCCCTATGGGAGCACCCCTAGGCTTGGGCCATGCCGTCCCGCACCCTGGTACTCGCCTCGGGCTCGCCCGCGCGCCTGGCCCTGCTGCAGGCGGCCGGTTTCGCCCCCCAGGTCGTGGTGAGCGGTGTGGACGAGGACGACATCGACCCGTCGGATACCGCCGGTTCGGTCGGCCGTCTCGCCGCACGGAAGGCCTCGGCCGTGGCCCGCCCGGGTGGTGACGCCCTGGTCGTCGGCTGCGACTCGATGCTCGAGTTCGAGGGTCGGCCCCACGGCAAGCCGTCGTCGACCGCCGAGGCCCGGAGCTGGCTCCTGGCCATGCGGGGGCGCTCAGGCACCTTGTGGACCGGGCACTGCGTGATCGACGAGGCCACGGGCGAGCGGGCCGAGGAGGTGGTCGGCACGGTCGTGCGGTTCGGCGTGACCACCGACGCCGAGCTCGACGCCTACCTGGCCACGCCCGACGCGCTGGCGGTGGCCGGCGCATTCACGCTCGACGGTCGGTCGTCGCCGTTCATCGACGGCATCGACGGTGACCACGGCAATGTGATCGGCCTGTCGCTGCCCACGCTCCGACGCCTGCTCGGCCGACTCGGGGTCCGCGTGACCGACCTCTGGGCCGGAGCCGGATGAGCGCGCCGTCGCGTGCGTCCCTGGCGGACGGGCGGCTGGCGCCATCCCTGGCGTTCGGCAACCTCGTCGTCGACGTTCCCGTGGTGCTCGCTCCCATGGCCGGGGTGACCAACAGCGCCTTCCGCACGCTGTGTCGCAGCTACGGCGCCGGCCTCTACGTCAGCGAGATGGTGACCGCCCGGGCCCTGGTCGAAGGGAACGCCAAGACGATGGGGATGGCATCGTTCGGTGCCGATGAGACCGTGCGCAGTGTGCAGCTGTCGAGCGTCGACCCGTCGGTCATGGGCCGGGCGGTGCAGCGACTGGTCGGCGAGATCGGCGTCGACCACATCGACCTCAATTTCGGATGCCCGGCCGGCAAGGTCACCCGCCAGGGCGCCGGGGCGGCGCTGCCCGTGCATCGCGCGCTGTTCCGCGACATCGTGCGGTCCGCCGTCACCAACGCGGGCACCGTGCCGGTCACCGTCAAGCTCCGCAAGGGCGTCGACGATGCCCACCTGACCTATCTCGACTCCGGGCGGGCGGCCGAGGACGAAGGGGCGGCGGCCGTGACCCTCCACGCCCGGACCGCCGAACAGCTCTATTCGGGCTCGGCCGACTGGGACGCCATCGGTCTACTGAAGGACGCTGTGACGACCATCCCCGTCCTCGGCAACGGCGACCTCTGGGAGGCGACCGACGCGCTGGCGATGATGGCGTCGACGGGCTGTGACGGTGTCGTCGTCGGACGCGGATGCCTCGGACGGCCCTGGTTGTTCCGTGATCTGGCGGCGGCGTTCCGGGGCGAGGCCGTGCCCGGACCCCCGAGCCTGGGTGAGGTCTGCTCGATGATGCTGGTCCATCTCGACCTGCTGTGCGGCCTGTTCGGCCAGGACCTCGGCACCCGGCAGTTCCGCAAGCACACCGGTTGGTACCTGACCGGGTTCCCGGTGGGGTCCCAGGTCCGGCGCGACCTGGCTCTGGCCTCCACGGTCGGCGAGGTCGAGGCCCTCCTCGACGGGCTCGACCACTCCCTGCCCTTCCCTCCCGAGGCGCTCCGCATGGCCCGTGGCCACACCAACGGCCCGCGACCGGTCCACCTCCCCGACCGGTGGCTGGAGACCGTGGACGACCCCACGCCCCCGGTCGGCGGTGACCTCCTGGTGTCGGGCGGATGACCTCCGACCGGGCGGGCGGCACGCCCGCGGGCGGACGCACCCGCGTGGCGGTGGCCGGGGCCCGCGGGTTCGTCGGCACCCACCTGGTCCCCCGCCTGGTGGCCGAGGGATACGACGTCCATGCACTGCTCCGGGATCCGCAGGGGTTCCACCCACGGGAGCACGTGGCCATCCACGTCGTCGACGTGGCGGACGCCGAGGGGGTGGCCGAGGCGCTCGACGGATGTGCCGTGGCGTACTACCTGGTCCACGCCATGGCCGGGGGTGACGGGTTCGAGGACCGGGACCGGGCCATGGCCTCGGCGTTCGCCGAGGGCGCAGCCGCGGCCGGCGTGGGCCGGATCGTCTACCTCGGGGGCCTCGGTCACGAGGACCTGTCCACCCATCTGTCGAGCCGCCAGGAGGTCGGGACGCTCCTCGGCTCGACCGGTGTGCCGGTGGTCGAGCTGCGGGCGGCGGTGGTGCTGGGTGCCGGCAGCATCTCCTTCGAGATGGTCCGGTACCTGACCGAGCGACTCCCCGTCATGGTGTGCCCCCGGTGGGTCAGTACGCCGACCCAACCCATCGCCCTCGGCGACCTGCTCGAGTACCTGGTCCAGGCGACGTCGGTGGCTCCCGACGTCTACGAGATCGGCTGCACCGACGCCACGACCTACCGCGAGATGATGGACACCTACGCGCGCGTGCGCGGCCTGCGGCGCCGGCTCGTGGTCAAGGTCCCCGTCTTGACACCGGCGCTCTCCGCCCACTGGGTCGACTTCGTCACCCCGGTCGACGCCCGGGTCAGCCACGCCCTGATCGAGAGCCTGACCAACGAGGTCACCGTCCGCACGCGGGACCGCACCGACGCCGCCTTTACCGTCCGGCCGCTGACCGTGGCCCAGGCCATCCGCGCCGCGCTCGACGACCAGGCGGAGTGGGTGACGGCGACGCTCTTCGCCCGTCGGCACGGACTCGACGAGGGGATCTACACCGACCGCTCGCACGCCCTGCTGCGACCGAGGGACACCGGGGCCGACGGTCGGGTGACCGGGTTCTCCGAGGACCTCGACGACATCGGCGGACGCCTGTCCTGGTACGGGCTCCCGTTCGCCTGGTTGCTGCGCATCACCCTCGGCAACCTCTTCGGGGAGGACCTCCGCCTCGGGCGCCCCGATGCCGTGACCAGCGGGGCGCAGGTCGACTGGTGGACCGTCGTCGTCCGCGAGGACGAGGCGCTCGTGCTCCGCTCCTACGAGTGGTTCTGCGGCGAGGCGTGGCTGGGGTTCCGGGTCGCCCCGGACGGTCCACCGGCCATCGAGCAGGTGGGCTCGCTCCGCACCAAGGGCGTGCTCGGCATGGCCTACTGGTGGGCGCTGTGGCCCATCCACCAGGTCGCCTTCCGGGCCATGGTCCAGCACCGACGGGATCGGGTCCGGCGCGGCGCCCGGTCGCTGCGCCGCCGCGGCTCGGTGCGGCGGCACCGCACCTGAACGGGCGGCTCCCCGCCCACAGACCGACGGGGCACGCCGGTGTGGGAGACTGGGGGCGCTGACCTCGTCGGTACCCTCAACGCCGGGGCGGGATCCACCCGCACCGGACCGGTCACCCCCCTCCCATGATCGTCGGATCCTCCCTCACCATCGAGATCGGTGACCGCACCCTCCTGCGTGACGCCTCGTTCGTCGTCGGCGCGGGCGAGAAGGTCGGACTCGTCGGGCGCAATGGCACCGGGAAGTCGACCTTCATCTCCGTCGTCATCAACGAGCCCGGCCGGAACGTCCGCTCGACAGGGAGTGCCGCCATCCGCGGCACCTACGGGTACCTCCCCCAGGTCCCCGAGCCGCACGGGCTCGGTCTCGAGCCCAACGGCTTCTCCCACGTGCTCTCAGGCCGCGGCCTCGACATCCTGGACGACGCCCTGGGCAAGGCCCGGAGCCAGATGGCCAAGGACCCCTCCACGGAGAACATCGCCCTTTTCAGCGACCTCGAGGAGCAGTTCCGCGAGAACGGCGGGTACGAGGCGGAAGCCACCATGGCCCGCCTGGCCGACGGGCTCGGGCTCCGCCAGGAGCTGCTGCTCGAGGACATCGAGAGCCTGTCCGGTGGCCAGAGGCGCCGGGTGGACCTGATCCGGATCCTCTTCCAGGGTCCCGACACCATGATCCTCGACGAGCCCACCAACCACCTCGACCGACCGGCCAAGAAATGGCTCATGGACGAGCTGGAGAGCTTCCCGGGTGCGATCCTGGTGGTCTCCCACGACCTGAAGCTGCTCGACCGGTCGATCAACAAGGTCCTCCACCTGTCCGATGCCCGCCTCACCGAGTTCAAGGGAACCTACTCGTCGTACCTCGTGCAGCTCGAGGCCGACCTCTCCCAGCGGGAGCGGTCGGCACAGCTCGAGGGTCGCGAGATCGACCGCCTCAGCAAGCTCGCCGACTCCATGCGGGGGAGCACGAACCGGCGCGCCCGCATCGCCAAATCGCTCGACAAGCGCGTCGAGCGCCTCGAGGGGGGGCGCACCGAGGTTCACAAACGCGAGCGGAAGAGCTCGTTCAAACTCCCGGTGCCGATCCGCTCCGGCGAGGTCCCGCTCCGGGTGGAGCACCTCTGTGTACGCTACGACGCCCACACCGTGCTGGCCGACGTCGACTTCCACTGCCGCCGGGGTGACCGCGTGGTCGTCATCGGCCGCAATGGTGCCGGCAAGTCCAGCCTGCTGCGCTGCCTGGCCGGCGTGCAGGAACCCACGTCGGGCACCGTCGGGCCCGGGGTCAACGTGGCCCTCGGCTACTTCGCCCAGGAGCACGAGCAGGTCGACCTGTC
>CAZULR010000055.1:0-11591 GCA_964621235.1 uncultured Acidimicrobiaceae bacterium | reverse complement strand
GCTGTTCGACGAGGCCCCCATCGGGATCGCCAAGCTGGGCGTGGACGGGCGGTTCCTCGAGGTGAACCGGGCCTACGGAGACATCCTCGGCTACGACCCCGCCGACCTCGTCGGGATGTCGGCGCGGATGTTCACCATCCCGGAGGATCGCGGTATCAGTCAGGAGTACATCGACAGGCTGCTGCGCGGCGAGCTCGAGCGGTTCAAGTACGAGAAGCGCTACGTGCACGCCGACGGCCACGTCGTGTGGGCGTCGGTCCACGGCTCCGCCGTGCGCAACGCCCAGGGCGAGCCGCTGTTCCTGATCGGGCAGATCGAGGACATCACCGAGCGGCGCCAGCTGAGCGACGAGTTGGCGCTCCACGCGGTGACGGACCCGCTCACCGGGCTGCCCAACCGGGCCCTGTTCATGGAGCGGCTCGGGTCGGCCCTCCAGCACGCCGAGTCGTCCGGTCGACACGTCGCCCTCATGTTCCTCGACCTCGACCGGTTCAAGCTGGTCAACGACGGCATCGGTCACGACGCCGGTGACCGCCTGCTCCGGCGGGTGGGCCAGCGGCTCCACGGGGCGCTGCGCGACGGCGACGTGCTGGCCCGGTTCGGCGGCGACGAGTTCACCGTGCTGTGCGAGGTCTCCGACCTCGACGACGTGGAGGCTGTCGTGGCCCGCCTCCGGGCGTCGATGTCCACCCCGGTGGTCGAGCCGGACTTCGAGCAGTTCGTGACGCTGAGCATCGGTGTGGCGCTGTCGCAGTCCGGCGACATGGCCCCGTCGGTGTTGCTACGGTGCGCCGACATCGCCATGTACCAGGCGAAGACGCTCGGCCCCGGCCGCTACGTGATCTTCGAGGACCGCGACGAGGGCGACGCCGGCCGCAGTCTGCGGATGTCCAACGAGCTCCACCGGGCCGTCCGGGAGAACCAGCTGGTGCTGCACTACCAGCCCTACATCGACCTGCGGGACATGACCCTGGTGGGCACCGAGGCGCTCGTGCGGTGGAGGCACCCCGACCGCGGCCTCCTGGCGCCGGGGGAGTTCATCGAGCTGGCGGAGGAGTGCGGACTGATGGTCGACCTCGGCGCCTGGGTGCTCCGTGAGGCGTGTCGGCAGGGGGCGCGGTGGTTGACCGCCCGTGGGGTGGCCGGCATCCCGGGGGAGTCCCCTTCGATGTCGGTCAACATCTCGCCCCAGCAGCTGTCCGATCCGGGCTTCACCTCCGTCGTGGCCACGGTCCTGGTCGAGACGGGATTCCCTGCGGACCGCCTCTGGCTCGAGATCACCGAGGGCGCACTCATGCGCGACCCGGTGGCGGCCATCGCCATCCTCCGCTCCCTGCGAGAGCTGGGGGTCCACCTCGCCATCGACGACTTCGGCACGGGGTACTCGTCGTTGAGCTACCTCCAACGGCTGCCTGTCGAGGCGCTCAAGATCGACCGCAGCTTCATCGAGCACCTCGACGAGGAGTCCGATGACCGGGCCATCGTCGAGGCGGTGGTGGCACTGGGTCACGCACTGGGGCTGGGGATCATCGCCGAGGGCATCGAGCGCCCGGGCCAGGCGATGGAACTGGCCAACCTCGGCTCCTACGTGGCCCAGGGATTCCTGTACGCCGAGCCGGTCGACCCACTGCTGGTCGGCGACTACCTGCCGCTGACCGTCTCGGGGTGGGACGCCGGCGTCCCGCTCTCCTCCGTCTGACCGTCCGACGGCGCCGGAGCGGCGGGACCGACGGAGTCAGCCGGGGCCCTTGCCGGACGCACCGGATGCGGTGGAAGCATCGGCGGCGATGGCGACGAGCAGCTCGGCGACCGTCCCGGGTGCCTCGAGCATCATGTCGTGGCCGGCGGCCACGTCGTGGAACTCCCAGCCGGCCCGGAGTGCGACCGCGGCGCTGGCCTCCAGGCTGGCCAGCGGTGGGTCCGTGTGCCGGACGTAGACCTTACGCAGGCCGTCGAGCGCCGAGGGGTTGAACGCGACCGGCTCCGTCACGCACCGGAGGGGAAAGTCGGTCAGGCGGGGGGCGACCCGGGACCGCAGTCCCGAGTCGGTGACGCCCCACTGGTCGAGGAAGCGTTCGGATGCAGGTACGAACCAGCCGTCGCCCGCCTCCGCCAGTTCCGCATAGCGCGCGCCGACCTCCGGGGGCTCGACGTCGCGCAGGCTCTGTTCCGGTCTCGTCACGAACGCGCCGAGGTAAACCACAGCCGCCAGGCGGTCGCCTTGCCCGTCGGCGACCGGGCCGGCGAGGACGCCGGCGTAGCTGTGGAGCACGAGGTGGACGTCGGTGAGGTCCTCGAACCACAGCAGCTCCGTGAGGTCGGCGACATGGGTGGACGGCCCGACGCCCCGGGTGAGCGACCGCCGGCGCTCGCCTTGGCCGGTCAGGGTCGGGGTACGGACCTCGTGGCCGGCGCGCTCGAGCCGTCGCCGGACGTCACGCCAGCACCAGCCGCCGTGCATGGCGCCGTGCACGAGTACGAAGGTGGCCATGGGGCACGGCTCCCGGGCGGTGGACCGACGTCGAGGGGGTGGTCGTCGCCGGGGTCGTCGCGTCAGGGGCGACGGGCGAAGGGCATGACCTGGACCATGCTCCACTGGTTGAGCGTGTTCAGCTGGACCTGGTCGCCAGTCGCCTCGACGATCCTGCCTCCACCCACGTAGATGGCCGTGTGGTACACGGTGGTCCAGTCGTTCGGGTCCGTGCCCCAGAACACGAGGTCGCCGGCCTCGAGCTGGTCGAAGGTGATCTGCGTCCCGGCCGTGTGGTACTGGTCGTCGGCCACCCGGGCGAAGGAGACTCCCGCCCCGTGGACCCAGGACGCCAGGGCGAGCCCGGAACAGTCGTAGCCGACGGGACCGTTGCCGCCCCAGATGTAGGGCTTGCCCAGCTGCTGGAAGGCGAAGAGGACGGCCTCGTCGCCGGGGGTGATCGGCTTTAGGAGCAGGGGCTGGGGCGCGAGGGTCTGGCCCACCGCACTTCCGAAGGCCTGGGCGGTGCCGTTCTGCTGGAGGATCCAGTAGCCGGTGCCACCCGGCGCGGCCACCATCTTCTGGACCGGTTCCGTCGCCGTCCCGGACGCGGAGCCGTAGAAGCCGGCGTCGCCGAAGGCGAACACCCCGCCGTCCTGGGCCACGAGCCAGTAGCCGTGGTCGTCGGGAGTCCGACTGATGCTGACGATCGGCTGGCGCAGCACGAGGTTGCCGGTCGAGCCGTGGAAGGCGGCGTCGCCGAAGCTGAACACCCCGCCGTCCTTCGCCACCAGCCAGTAGCCGTGGCCGTCCTGCGTCGTGGACATGCCGACGATGGGCTGGTTGAGCACGATGTTGCCGGTCGAACCGTAGAAGGCGGCGTCACCGAAGCTGAACACGCCCCCGTCGGCGGCCACCAGCCAGTAGCCGCGGTCGTCCGGGGTCTGGGCCATCCCGACGATCGGCTGGTTGAGCACGATGTTCCCGGTCGAACCGAAGTAACCGGCCGAGCCGTAGGCGAACACGCCCCCGTCCGAAGCCACCAGCCAGTAGCCGTTCGCCGCGTGGTCGATGCTGACGTTGACCAGCGGGCGGTTGAGCGGCCCGCTGGGCGAGCCGTAGGAGGGCACCCCGTACGTCTCGAGTGAGCCCGACGGCGAGAAGAGCCAGAAGTTGTCGGACACCCCGGTCAGCGCGGCGCGCGGGGCCGACGCGGCAGTGGCGGGGGAGGAACCGGTGGCGACGGGGCCGATGCCCAGTGCGACCACGGCGGCCACTGCCAGGCCGATCCACCTGCTGGTCCTGCACCGTCCACTGCGCATCGCTCTGCCCCTCCGACGTCAGGTGGTCCCTGCACCACACTTAGAGTGATCAGACTACCACTCTTCGTGGTAATCCTTCCAGGGCCACCTTCCTGCCCGCCGGGTCGGATCGTCAGCCCACGGTGGCGATGCCCCCGTCGACCGGGATGATCGCCCCGGTCAGGTAGGCGCCGGCCCGTGAGGCCAGGAAGATGGCCACACCGGCCATATCGTCCGGTCGGCCGATTCTCTTGAGCGGTGCGCCGGCGGCGATCTGCTCGCCGAAGGCGTCGAGCGTGGCCGCCATCATCTTCGACTCGAACGGGCCGGGGGCCACGGCGTTGACGGTCACGCCCGGGGCCAGGTGCTTGGCCAGGTGCCGGGTGAGCTGGTGCACGGCGGCCTTGGACGACGAGTAGGAGTAGGACTCGAGCACGGGGACGTGGATCCCGTCGATCGACCCGATGTTGATCACCCGGGCCGGATCGTCCGGCGTCGAGGCCGCCTGCAGCATCGGCAGGAAGAACTTGGTGGTGTGGAAGACCCCCTGGACGTTGAGGTCGAGCACGCGCCGCCACGATGCTGTGTCGTGCTCGGCGAGCGGCGCGCCCCACGTGGCGCCGGCGTTGTTGACCAGGACGTTGACCCGGTCGTGGTCGATGGCCACGGCGTGGGCGAAGGCCCGGGCCCCCTCCTCGGTCGACAGGTCGGCGGCCAGACCGCTGCAGCGTCCGAAGCCGGAGAGCTCGGCCACGGCGGCGGCCACGGCGTCGGCCTTGCGGGACGCGATGACCACGTCGGCTCCGGCGGCCACGAAGCCGCCGGCGATCATGCGGCCGATGCCCCGGGATCCCCCGGTGACCACGACGGTCTTGTCGGTGACGTCGAAGAGGACGTCGGGCGGTGTGGGGGCGGGGGAGTCGGTCATGGGAGGGGACGGTACCCCACGCCGGTGGGCCGGGTATCGTCCGCTCCCATGGGAGACCGCACGTGCACCTGGCCCTGACCGACGAGCAGCTGGCGCTGCAGGCGGAACTCCGGACGTACTTCGCCGACCTGGCCGCGGCCACGTCGGTCACGGGAGGGCGGCCGGACTACGTGGCGACGATCAAGCGCATGGGGGACGACGGTTGGCTGGGCATCGGATGGCCCACCGAGTTCGGCGGACACGGCCGTGGTCCGATCGACCAGATGATCTTCGTCGAGGAGTCCCACTGGGCCGGAGTGCCCCTGCCCCTGCTGACCCTCAATAGCGTCGGGCCCGCGATCATGCAGCTCGGTACCGACGAGCAGCGCACGCGGTTCCTGCCCGCCATCCTGCGGGGCGAGGTCCACTTCTCGATCGGCTACACCGAGCCCGGTGCCGGCACCGACCTGGCGTCCCTGCAGACCCGCGCCGTGCGGGACGGCGACGAGTACGTCATCAACGGCCGGAAGCTCTACACGAGCGCCATCCAGTACGCCGACTACGTGTGGCTCGCCGCCCGCACCGACGCCGACGCGCCGAAGCACAAGGGGCTCTCGGTGTTCATCGTTCCCGTCGACGCACCGGGATTCAGCTGGACGCCGCTGCCGACCATGGCGGGGGAGTTCACGAGCTCCACGTTCTACGAGGACGTCCGGGTGCCGGCGACCAACCTGGTGGGGGAGGAGAACGGCGGGTGGACCCTCATCACCAACCAGCTGAACTTCGAGCGGGTGGCCATCTGCCCCGTGTCGGGCATCCTCCGGAGCATCGCCGAGGTCCGGGCGTGGGCCCAGCAGACCCGGCTCGCCGACGGGCGACGGGTGATCGACCAGGAGTGGGTGCAGGTGCACCTGGCCCGGCTGTGGGCCCGGGCGGAGTACCTGAAGCTCATCAACTGGAAGGTGGCGTGGGCCGCGGACAAGGGCCTGAACCCGGCCGACGCCTCCGCCACCAAGGTCTACGGGAGCGAGTTCGCCCTCGAGGCCTACCGGATCCTGCTGGAGGTGGTCGGCCAGGCCGGCTATTTGGCCGGGGGCTCACCGGGGGCGGTGCTGCACGGTGCTCTCGAGCACCGGGCCCGCAGCCAGACGATCTTCACCTTCGGCGGCGGTACCAACGAGATCCAGCGGGACATCATCTCGTGGATCGGGCTCGGGCTGCCCCGCGCCAAGCGGTAGCGGTGGGCCGGCCGGGCCGGCGTGACGAGACCACGCCCGCCGGGGCATCTGACCTGGCGCTCCCGGCCGATCCGACCTCAAGGTCCAGGCTCGGGCAGCCGAGGAATTCACATGGCGACAATCGAGGCCGTAGGGGCGACGGCAGAGGTCAACGGAGCGAGACTCGCATACGACGACACCGGCGGCGACGGCCCGGTGGTTCTGCTGAGCCACGGATTCCTCATGGACCGGAGGATGTTCGACGACCAGGTGGCGGCGCTGCGCCACGAGTACCGCATCATCACGTGGGACGAGCGGGGCTTCGGACAGACGGTCTACGACGAGCGGCCCTTCACCTACTGGGACTCGGCCCGTGACTGCCTCGCCCTCATGGAGCACCTCGAGATCGAGCGGGCCGTCGTCGGAGGGATGTCCCAGGGCGGGTTCATCGCCCTGCGCGCCGCACTCCTAGATCCCGACAGGGTGCGGGGCCTGATCCTGCTCAGCACCCAGGCCGGACCGGAGGATGCCGACGTGATTCCCGTGTACCAGGGAATGATCGACGCCTGGCTGGAGGCCGGCCCGTCGGCGGAGCAGGCGGCGATCAGCGCCGAGCTCATCCTCGGCCATCCCGAACTGTCGGCCGTGTGGACGGCCGTGTGGATGGAGCGCCCCCCCGAGGAGCTGCGCAACCCCGCCCAGACGCTGGTGGGGCGCGAGGGCATCGAGCACCGCCTGCACGACATCACCATGCCTGCGCTGGTGGTCCACGGCACCGCCGACGCGTCGATCTCGATGGACAAGGCCGAGCGGATGGCCGACGGCCTGGTCGGCTGTTCCGGCGTGGTCGCCGTCGAGGGCGGCACCCATGCCGCCAACATGACCCACCCCGACCAGGTCAACGCCGCCATCCTCGACTTCCTCGCCGGCCTGCCCGACTGACATCCCGACCCCCGGCGCCGATTGCCGGGCCGTCCGGTAGCGGGCGCCGGCTTCAGCCGGCCGTGGAGGCCGTCGCCGACCCGCTCGGTGACGTGACGGGGGTCAGCCCGGCCGCCGTGGGCAGCGCCAGCCGGATGGATGCGAAGTGCACGGTCCCTCCCAGCCGGGGCTGCGCGTAGGACACCGTGGTCGCCACCAGCTGCAGCTCCACCTGCGAGGCCGGCATCGCCGTGTACGCGACGATCTCGAGCGGCACGGTGATCGTGTGGGCGGAGCCGTCGAGGTCGACGGGCACCGGGGTCACCTGGTTGCCCAACACGAGGCCGCTCGATCGGTCCACCAGCTGGGCGAAGACCCGGGTGGGCCGGGTCCCCGTCGGTGCCGTGCCGGAGTAAGTCAGTACCAGGCGCGGCGCGCCGACCACCACCACCGGCTTGGCGAAGGCGATCGGGACGTCAACGGCGGAGGTGGCCGGCGCCGGGGTGATCGGGGCCACCAGGCTGCCCAGCTGCTGCCCCGCCGGGACCGAGGTCACGGGACCTGAGCCACCCCCCGCCACCAGTGGCAGCGTGCCCGTACCCGCTGCGGTCACCGGAACCCCCGGAGCGACGGGGTAGGACGGTGCCGAGTAGGTGGTGCCGTTCTGGTCCACGAAGCTGAAGCCCGGTCCGGTGTCGACCGCGGTGTCCCGCTGCACGTAGCGCTGGAGCCAGGCCAGGGTGGCCTGCTCCGGCGCCGCGGTGTCACCGGCCGACGTCAGGCAGACGCCGTGCCCGCCGCAGAACCACTGCATGGCGGTGGGCACGCCGGCCGCCCGCAGCACCTCGTAGTTGTCGACCCCCTCCTGGAGGGTGAACAGGGTGTCGACGGTGCCTTGCAGGATGAGGGTCGGGATGTGGACCGTGCGGAGGTACTGCTCGGGCCCTCGGGCCGCAAACCACGCCTCCTGGTCGGCATCGACGGTGCCGGTAGCCAGGCCCGCCTGGGAGGCAGCCACCACCTCGGGCGCCACGTGGTCGCCCGACGACAGGTTCGACAGGATGCCGGACCAGCCGCTCTTGACGATTCCGGACTTGAACAGGCTGGTGGTGAGCGAGTGCCAGGCGATCGTCGGCACGATGGCGTCCACCCGGCAGTCGGTGGCGGCGGTGACGAACTGGATGCCGCCGCCATAGGAGCCGCCGACCATGCCCATCCGGGGATCACCCGGCGCGTCGAGCTGCACCCCGGGTCGGGTGGCGACCCAGTCGATCAGCGTGCTCACGTCCTTGGCCTCGTAGGCCGGGCTGTCGACCTCGGCCTCGCCACCGGACTGGCCGAAGCCACGCGGGTCCCAGGTCAGGACGTTGTACCCGGCGTGGAAGAGGGTGGAGATGGCGTCGGCCCCGAGCAGGCTCTGGCCCGGGCTGTCGCTGGTGTCGGTGTCGCCCGGCAGGCTCCACCCCGGGCCCATGAGGATGGTCGGGTGGGTGGTCGCCGAGCCGCCGTCTGACGTCGTGTCGTAGTCGGCGAGCGGGAACCAGTGGGCGCGGAGGACTGTTCCGTCGAAGGACGTGATGTCCCAGTCGCTCGCCGAGCCGGGCACCGGGGTGGCCGTGACGGGGGTGGACGGCTCGCCCCGGTGGCACGTGGCGACCGTGGCCGTGGCCGTCGCCCGGGTCGTGGTCGAGGAGGTGGACGACGAGGAGCACCCGGCCAACATGCCGGCGGCGACGAGCGCCACCAGGGCCACCCCCGCGACCGGCCGGGGCCGAGCGGGCGTGTGCCTGGTGTGACGGGATGGGATGCGGCGCATCGGCGGAGTGTTGCACCGGCGGAGGATCGCGGCAATCCGCGATCGCCGACCGGACTTGCCGGAGGGATCCACCAGCCGGTGGAATGGGGAAATGGCCTCCGCTTCCCTTCCGGTCTCGACAGCCGCGCCCCGGTCCGCCCGGCTGCGGTGGTGGGCGCTGGTGGTGGTGTGCCTGGCCATGTTCATGAACGCCCTCGACTCGTCGATCGTCAATGTGGCGCTCCCCGACATCCAAAAGGACCTGCACTTCACCCCCTCCAGCCTGGCCTGGGTGGTCGATGCCTTCCTCATCACCTTCGGCAGCTTCCTGCTGATGGCGGGCCGCCTCGGCGACCTGATCGGTCGACGCAAGGTATTCCTGTCCGGAATCGTCCTGTTCACCGGGGCGTCGATCATGTGCGGCGTGGCGCAGAGCCAGAGCGAGCTCATCGTCGGACGCTTCCTCCAGGGCATCGGCGGGGCCTTCTCGGCGTCGGTGATCATCGCCATCATCGTCACCGAATTCCCCGAGCCAGCGGAGCGGAGCCGGGCCATGAGCGCCTACATCTTCGTGGCCGTCGGCGGCGGCTCCATCGGACTGCTGGTGGGCGGCATCCTGACCCAGGCACTCAGCTGGCACTGGATCTTCTTCATCAACGTGCCCATCGGCGTGGTCACCTTCGTGTTCGGTCGCATCCTCATCGTGGAGAACACCGGCCTCGGCATCCGCACCGGGGTCGACGTGGCCGGTTCGGTACTGGTCACCGTGGCACTGATGCTCGGGATCTACGGCATCTCGACGGCCACTGAGTACCACTGGCTGTCCGTCCACACCCTCGGCTTCGTGGGAGCGGCCGTGGCGATGCTCGCCGCCTTCGTCGTGTTGGAGTCCCGCCTGACCAAGCCGATCATGCCCCTGCGGATCTTCCGCATCCGGACTCTGACACGGTCGAGCATCATCCGGGGGATGCTCGCCACCGGAATGTTCACGACCTTCTTCCTCGGCGCCCTCTACCTCGAGGGCGTCCTCGGCTACAGCCCCGTCCAGACCGGATTGGCCTTCCTGCCGATGTCGGTCACGATGGGCATCCTGTCCGCCGGGATCACGGCGCGGCTAGTGACCCGATTCGGCGACAAGCGGGTCCTCATCCCCGGAATGGTGGCGGGGACCCTCGGACTGCTGCTGCTCACCACCCTCGGCACCGACTCCTCCTACGTCTCGGTCATGCTCCCGGCGTTCCTCCTCATCGGGCTCGGCGCCGGCACGGCGTTCGCCCCGCTCCTGTCGATCGCCATGGCCGATGTGCCGGTGGCCGACGCCGGGCTCGGCTCCGGCATCGTCAACGTGTCGATGCAGATGTCGTCGGCCCTCGGCCTGGCCATCCTGAGCGCCATCGCCACGGGTCGCAGCCACGCCCTGGAGACGGCCGGTCACCCGGTGGAGGTGGCCCTGACTGACGGCTACCGGCTGGCCTTCCTGATCTCCGCCGTCCTGGTCGGGGCGGGCACGGTCGTCGCCGTGGTTGCCCTGGACAAGTCGGCCCCCCGGCCGACGGGCACGGCGGACGAGGTCCACCTGGCCGAGGAGGAGCTGTCGGCCGCCTCCGAGCCGTTCCCACACTGAGCGGGGGAGGGGCGACCGGGCCGATCCTCAGTAGAGGCCGACGACGTTCCCATCCTCGTCGAGGTCGATGTCGAAGGCGGCGGGGTGGGATCCCAGGCCGGGCATGGTCCGCATGTCGCCGCAGATGGCGTACGCGAAGCCGGCGCCGGCCGACAGCCGGATCTCGCGCACCGGGAGTCGCCAACCGGTGGGTGCGCCCTTCAGGTCCGGGAACGACGAGATCGACAGGTGGGTCTTGGCGATGCAGACCGACAGACCGCCGAACCCCTCCGCCTCGAGCTGGTCCAGGCGCTTGGCCGCCTCGGGTGCGTAGTCCACGCCGTCGGCGCCGTAGACACGGGTGGCGATGGCCTCGATCTTCTGGCGCAGCGACGCATCCGACGGGTAGAGGAACCGGAACTCGCCCGGCTCCTCGGCGGCCGCGGCCACGGCCTCGGCCAGCTCGACGGCGCCGGCCCCACCGTCGGCGAAATGGGTGGTGACCGCACAGCGCACCCCGAGCGAGGCGGCAATGTCCCGGATGGCGTCGTACTCACTCGGATGGTCGCCGGGAAAGGCGTTGATGGCCACCACCGGCGTCACCCCGTGGAGGCGGACGTTCTCGATCTGCTTGACCAGGTTGGCGCCGCCGGTCCGCACCTCCTCGGGGTTCTCCTCGAGGATGGCGGGTGGAAGCGGCCTGCCGGGAACGATCCGGTGGGCCCCCGAATGGGCCTTCAGCGCCCGCACGGTGGTGACCACGACGGCCGCGTCCGGGGTCAGGCCGGAGACCCGGCACTTGATGTTGAAGAATCGCTCGGCCCCCATGTCGGCCCCGAAGCCGGCCTCGGTGATGAGGTAGTCGCCCGAGTGGATGCCGATCTGGTCGGCCACGACCGAGGAGTTGCCGTGGGCGATGTTGCCGAACGGGCCGGCGTGCACGAGCACCGGTGTGTGCTCGAGCGTCTGGAGGAGGTTGGGCTTGAGCGCGTCCCGCAGGATCACGGCCATCGCCCCCGCACCCCGCAGCTGATCGGCGGTGACGGGTCGACCCCGGACGTCGAAGCCGACCACGATCTCCCCCAGCCGCCGGCGCAGGTCGCGCAAGGACGTGGCGAGGGCGAGGATCGCCATGACCTCGGATGCGGCCGTGATGTCGAACCCCGACTGGCGCGGCACCCCGTCCTCGGCCGTCCCGAGGCCGAGGACGATGTTGCGCAGCGCCCGGTCGTTGACGTCGAGGACGCGCCGCCACGAGATGGCGTGGAGGTCGAGCTCGAGGTCGTTGCCGTGGTGCAGGTGGTTGTCGACGATGGCCGACAGGGTGTTGTGGGCGGCGGTCACGGCGTGGATGTCGCCGGTCAGGTGGAGGTTGAA
>CAZULR010000054.1:0-11737 GCA_964621235.1 uncultured Acidimicrobiaceae bacterium | reverse complement strand
GGCCGAACTGCACGAAGAAGTAGCTCAGGCCGAAGATGGCGAGGAACGGACCGACCACTGTCGTCAGGTGTGTGAAGGCGGCGAGGACTAGGAACGCCACGGCCATGACGGAGAACCCGATGTACTGCAGCCGACGGTGGCCGATGCGGTCCATCGTCAGTACCGCGAGCACGTACCCGGGCAGGGCGAAGACGACGAACAGGCCGAGCGTCCACAGCAGTTTCGTCTCGAGTGTGGCGTGTGGGGCCACCTGCTTCAGGATGGCGGGGAGGGACAGGGTGTTGCCGTAGTAGGCGTAGTCGAACAGGAACCAGCACCCGGCCGTACCGAGGAGGAGGACCAGCATGCGGCGGCTCTGCAGGAACTGGACGACGCCCATGCGCTCGCCCGCCGGGGCGTGCGTCGTCTGGGCCTCGACGACGCCGCCCGAGAAGGTCGCCAGCTCGGCGGTGGCCTCGGCCGACTTTCCTCGAACCTGAGCTGTGAAGCGAGGTGATTCGGGCATGCGGGACCGGAGGTAGACGACCCCGGCCGCCGGGATGGCCCCGAACCCGAGCATGAGCCGCCAGGCGACGTCGTGGCTCATCCCCGACGTCAGGAGGAGCAGGCCGACCAGGGGTCCGACGATGAGGCCGAGGGCCTGCATCGAGAAGACCATCCCCACCATGCGACCCCGGTCACTGCGGTTGGAGTACTCGCTCATGAGGACGGCCGAGACCGGGTAGTCACCACCGATACCGAGCCCAAGGATGAATCGGGCCACCACGAGCCAGATAAAGCCCGGAGCCACGGCGGAGGCGACGGCACCCACGACCATGATGACGGCCACGCCGAGATAGACCGACTTCCGTCCGAGGACGTCGGCGATGCGGCCGAACAGCAACGCACCGAAGAAGGCGCCGAGGATGGCGGAGCCCGTGACCCAACTGGTCTCGAGGGTGGAGAGGTGCCACTGGGTGGCGACGATGGCGGACACCGTCCCGATGACGAACAGGTCGTACGCGTCGGTGAAGAACCCGACCCCCGAGACCACCACCGTCCTCCGGTGGAACCTGCTCCTCGGGGCCTCGTCCAACAGGTGACTCACCGAGGGTGGATCTGCCCCCGTCACGCCGTCGGCAGGGCCCGTGCTGCTCGTCGTCATCGTCTCGAACTGTGGCTGACCGATGTGGCCAGAAGGTAATCCCCAGGCAAACGTTGTGTGAACAAATTGCAATTTTCCGGTGCTCAGTGCCAAAACCCCACGTCGTGGGTAATCTCTCGGTGACATGGAACCGACCGCCGCCGGGGTCCCCCTCATCGACCAGAAGGTCGTCCAGCTCTTCGCCCTCGTCTCCGAGGCACTTTCACGCGCCACCCATGCGCTGCTCAGTGGCGACTCCGTCCTCGGACAGACGGTCATCGACGGCGACCAGTGGGTCGACACCCTGACCTCCGATGTCGAGCTCCTGATCTGGAACGAGCTCCAGGAACGGCCGGTCCAGGGCGACGAGCTCCGCTACCTGGTGGGCCTGCTGCTCATCATCCCCGAGCTCGAACGGAGCGCCGATCTCGCCGAGCATGTCGCGCAGCGGGCCGTCGACCACCTCGGGGCGGCGATGAGTCCACGGAGCCGCGGCATCGTCCAGCTGATGACGGAGGTCGCCAACGAGATGTGGCAGCAGGCCGCCGACGCATTCGGCAACCGCGTCCGGGTGGCCGACCGCCTGGCCAGCGCCGACGAGGAGATGGACATCCTGCACGGCCGACTCACCCAGGAGGTGGAGGCTGAGCAGATGCCGGTGGCGACCGCGGCACAGGTCACGCTGCTGGCCAGGTTCTACGAGCGCCTGGGGGACCACGCCGTCAACCTCGCCCGGCGCATCGAGCTGCTCGCCGACTCCCGACCCTGACGGCCCGTCCGTCGCCGGGTGCCGCCGGTCGGCGGTCCGGACGCGCGCCGGGGGATCCAGCCGCCCACGGGGGGCCTCGCCGCCGCTCCTGGTGACCGCGTGCGGAGTGGGACTGGACCTGGTGCGGGGTGGACACCTCCGGCGCTAACGTCCTCGGATGCCTCGGGATCCACAGGAGAGAGACGGAGGGGACCGATGACCCGATTCATCGAGAGCACGATCACGTTCCCGTACAAGCGGTCCCTGGGGCCCGTCGTCGGTGCGTTCATGACCGCACTCACCGAGAAGAAGATCCTGGGCATCCGCTGCCACGACGCCGTGCTCGTCCCGCCGATGGAGTGGGACCCGGCGACCGGGGCCGAGCTGCCCCACGAGTTCGTCGAAGTGGGCCCTGCGGGCACCGTCGAGTCGTGGACCTGGGTGCCCGCCCCCTCGGAGCAGCATCCCCTCGACCGGCCGTTCGCCTTCGCACTGGTCCGCCTGGACGGCGCCACCACTCCCCTGCTGCACGCGGTCGATGCCGGGACGCCGGACGCCGTCTCCGTCGGGATGCGGGTGGCCCCGCGCTGGCGGGGCCGCCGGGAGGGCCGCATCGACGACATCGTCTGCTTCGTCCCCGGCGAGCGGCCGGAGACCGAGGGGGACGACGCCGGCCCGTCCGACGAGCCGGTGACCCGGATGGACTACCTGGCCTCGATCACCTATCGCAATCCGGTGCCCGAGGCTGCCGACCGGGCCACCGAGGCGTCCCGTGAGCATCGGCTGCTCGGGCTCCGCTGCCCGGTCTGCGGTCGCGTGTACGCAGGCGGGCGGGGCCTCTGCCCGGTCGACGCCATCGAGCTCGGGCCGGACTGCGAGGTGGACCTGCCCCACAAGGGCACCATCACCAACTTCGCCATCGTGACGCCGGTGCAGTACCCGGGCCAGACGGAGACCGAGCCGTTCGTCCGGGCGTTCGTCCTCCTCGACGGGACCGACGTCATCATCCCGTACTCGGCGGTCATCGAACTGCCCGCCGACGAGATCCGCGTCGGTCAGCGGGTCGACGCCGTGTGGGCCTCCCCGGCCGAGGAGACCGAGGAGGGCGGAGGCATGGGCGGCAGCTGGGGCTCCCTCCTGGGCTGGATCCCCAACGGCGAACCCGACCTCGACGACCCCGACCTCGTGAACAGGATCTTCTGACCATGTCCTCGCCATCGACCGACATCGCCGTCATCGGGTGGGCCCAGACTCCCATGGTCCGCCACACCGACAAGTCCGAGACGCAGCTGCTGCTGGACTGCATCACCTCCGCCATCACCCCCCTCGGGCTGCAGCGCGGCGACATCGACTTCACGTGCCTGGGCAGCTGTGACTACATCACCGGCCAGGCCTTCTCCTTCGTCTCCAATCTGGACGCCATCGGCGCCTGGCCGCCCAAGCGGGACTCCCACGTGGAGATGGACGGCGCCTGGGCCCTCTACGAGGCGTGGCTCCGACTCCAGGAGGGTGACATCGAGATCGCCGTGGTCACCGGCTCCGGCCGCTCTTCGACCGGCGACCCGGCCCTGATCTACCCGATGGAGATGGACCCCTACTTCCTGGCGCCGCTCGGAGCCGACCCGCTGACGTTCGCCGCCCTCCAGGCCCGGGCGGTGATCGGCGCCGGCATCGCCGACGAGCGGTCGATGGCCGACGTGGCGGTCCGGTCGCGTGGCGACGGCGACGTCGACACCCTCCTGGCCGAGGAGTACCTCCGTCAGCCGCTCCGTCGACACGACGTGCCACCGATCACCGACGGGGCCGCCGCCATGGTGCTCGCCACGGGTGACCGTGCCCGTCGCCTGGTGGAGCGGCCGGCCTACATCTCCGGCTTCGACCACCGCACCGAGTGCCACAACCCGTCGTTCCGCGCCCTCGACGACTCGCCGTCCACACGCATCGCCGCCGAGGCGGCGGGCCTGGGCGACGCCCCCGTCGAGGTGGCCGAGCTCCAGGCCGCCTTCACCCACGAGGAGCTGCTGCTCCGGCACGTGCTCGGCCTCGGTGACGAGGTGGTCGTCAACCGGTCCGGCGGGGCGCTGCGCGAGAACCCCATCATGGCCACCGGCTTGTGCCGGGTGGGCCACGCGGCCGACCACATCTTCGGCGGCGGCACCCGGGCGCTGGCCCACGCGACATCGGGGCCGTGCCTGCAACAGAACCTTGTCTGCATCCTGGAGGGACGATCGTGAGCACTGCCCCGGTGGCCGTCGTCGGCGTCGGCCAGACCCACCACAAGTCGCGTCGCCTCGACGTCTCGTTCGGCGGCCTCGTGCGCGAGGCCGTCTTCCGGGCGCTCGACGACGCCCAGATGACGATGGCCGACATCGACGCCGTGGTCCTCGGCAAGGCGCCCGATCTCTTCGAGGGTGTGATGAAGCCGGAGCTCTACCTGTCCGACGCGCTCGGTGCGGTGGGCAAGCCCATGTTCCGGGTCCACACCGCGGGGTCGGTGGGCGGCACCACCGCCATCGTGGCCGCCTCGCACGTCCAGACGGGGAAGCACCAGCGGGTGCTGGCCGTCGCCTTCGAGAAGCAGTCCGAGGGCAACGCCCAGTTCGCCCTGGGTAGCGGCAAGGGCGCCTCGCTCGGTGCCGGTGGCGCCTTCGCCCCGTTCATCCGGGCGTACATCCAGCGCAGCGGGGCACCCGAGCACATCGGTTGGAAGGTGGCGGTCAAGGACCGCCTGAACGCCCTGAAGAATCCCTACGCCCACCTCAAGATCGAGGACATCTCCATCGAGAAGGTCAAGGCGTCCCCGATGATGTGGGAGCCCACCCGCTTCCTCGAGTCGTGCCCCTCGTCCGACGGTGCGTGCGCCGTGGTCATCACCGACGAGGCCGGCGCCAACGCCGCCGCCGCCGACGGTCGGCCCCCGGCGTGGATCCTGGCGTCCTCGTCCCGCTCCGAGCCGCCCAGCTTCCCCGGCCGCGACCCGGTCCGCCCCGCCGCGGCCCTGCAGTGCGCCGCCGATGTCTACGCCGCGGCCGGCATCACCGATCCTCGTCGCCAGATCGACACCGCCGAGCTGTACGTCCCCTTCTCGTGGCTCGAGCCCATCTGGCTCGAGGCCTTCGGCCTGGCCGAGGTGAACGAGGGCTGGAAGATGGTCGACGACGGCACCACCGAACTCGGGGGTGCGCTCCCGGTCAACGCCTCCGGTGGCGTCCTGTCGAGCAATCCGATCGGGGCCTCGGGGTTGCTGCGGTTCGCCGAGGCCGCCAACCAGGTGCGCGGTGCGGCGGGCGAGCACCAGGTCGACGGGGCCAAAGTGGCCATCGGCATGGCCTACGGCGCCAACAACCAGTACTTCAGCACCTGGGCGGTGGGTAGCTCGCTGCACCCGTTCGACTAGTCGCCGGTGCGCCACCGGTCAACGGTCAACGGGCACCGCGCTCCGACTCAGTAGGCGTGACCGGGGTGGTTGGCGAGGACGGTCCTCCCGCTCGAGTCCGTCACCCGGATCTCGTCGATGGACGCGAACCGTGCCGCGCACCCCATGGTCACCTCCACGGGAGATGGACCTGACGCTCGGTAGCTCCCGGCCGTCCACCACCGGCCCTGCGAGTTGGACATCGACACGGTGTAGGTCCGGCCCGGCGCGAGTCCCTGCTCGTGGACGGTCAGGGCCGTGCCCCACGACCGCTCCTCGAGGACGGCGCTGGCCGTCACCCCCGGGACCCCCGTGAGCGCGACGGTCCGCTCAGGCGCCGCGGGACGACTGGTCCCCACGAGCACCAGCAGTACCACGAGCACCACCGCAGCCGCCGACCCGCACACGACGACACCGAAGCGCCGCATCCGTCGGCGTCTGTCGAGCTCGACGCCGGTGCGGAGGTCGGTCAGGACGGCGTCGGCGAGGTGTGCCGGCACCGGGGCCTCCGGAATGGACGGCCCGCCCGCCGCCCGGGCGTCGAGTGCCCCCACCGTCGATCGCAGCTCCGCGCCGGCGGCACGACACTCCTCGCAGACGGCGAGGTGCGACTCGAGGTCGGCCTGCTCGGCCGCGTCGAGAGCCCCGAGCGCGGCCATGGCCAACTGGCCACGCCTCGTGATGCACGCCGGCGCGGTCACTGGTCCCACCCCTCTTCGTTGAGCAGGACCCGGAGCGACCTGAGGGCGTAGAACGCGCGGCTCCGGACCGTGCCCTCCGGGATCTCGAGGAGGGCCGCCACCTCCGGCCCGGATCGCCCGTTGAAGTAGAGCTCGTGAAGGACACGTCGGTGGTCCTCGTGCAGCCGGTCGAGGGCATCTCCGACCTGCCAGGACACGATTGCGTCCTCCAGTCCGTCCATGGTCGCGACCTCGGCCCGGTCGTCCAGGGTGGCGACGGTGGTCCGTGCATGCCTCTCCATCAGGTCGATGATGGCGCGTCGCTCGATGGTGAACAGCCAGGTGCGCAGAGATCCCCTGACCGGATCGAACTGTTTCCTCGACCGCCACGCTCGGGCGAAGGTCTCCTGGACCGCGTCGTCGGCGAGGCCGCTGTCGAACAGGGACTTCCGGGCGAATCCGAGCATCTCTGCGCCCATGTCCAGGAAGGCCTCACGAAGGGCGTCCTGGGTGAGCGCGCCGCCGTCCGGTGCGGCACGGGGCCTCCAGGAGCGCACGGACCTCCCCGGGGCATGATCGGTCACGCCCCCACGATGCCCCGTCGGGTCCGGCGCCGCCACCGCCGCCGCCGGGGCGAGCGAGACGGGTGGCGGTCCCATGTGGCCGTTCCCGGCACCCCACGCCCTAGAACCCGATCCCACCTCCGCCACCTCCCGGCGTCGTGGTGGGAGTGGTCGGCGGGACGGTCGCCGATGGGCTGGTCGCCGGCGGGCCGGTGACCGGCGACTGGGCGGGCGCCGGTGTCGGCGATGCCGCGGGTGACGTGCCGACGCTGGCGCGCGCCGTCGGCGCCGAGGAGGTTGGCGACGCATCCGTGGTCCCCCCGGCCGGCCGGCCGGTGGTCGGGCCGGCGTCCGTGGACGGCGTGGAGGCGGCGAGCGGCGAGCGGGGCGCCGTCATGGTCGTGGTCGTGGTCGTGGACGCCTTCGCCCGGGGTGACGTCGTCACCGGCGTCGTCGCCCCGGAGGACGCGCAGGCGGCGAGAAGGAGTCCGCCCGCCACCACCAGTGCCATCGATCCCACCGCGTGCCTCACGCTGTCCGTCCTTCCTGTCCGGGGCGCCGATCGACACCTCGAAGGATCGATGCTCACCATCGACTATCGGAGTGGTGCCCGGAACGTTCATGCGGTGCCCGGGCCGACGTGGGCCAGCTGCGCCCGGTCGGGCGCGTCGGGTGCCGGCGGCGGTGCCGACGACCGGAGGCGGTGTCCGATGACGGCGTCGAGGCTCGGCCGGCCGGCGCCCAGCCCGACGATGACGAGTGCCATGGCGGCCAGCGCCACATTGAACTCGTAGCCGGGGGTCGCCGACAGCGAATTGATGCCGTGTGCCCAGGACACCGTGATCATGGCGATGACCTGATCACCGAAGAGCGCCAGTGCGGCCAGCCGGGTCATCAGCCCCAGGGCCAGAGCCACCGCGCCGCCGAATTCGATGACGCCGCCGAGCACGGCGAAGAATCCTCCGGGGTGCAGATGGGCGGTCTCCGAGAAGAAGATCGCCGTGCGGTGGATCCCGGGTCCGTTGAACCATCCGAAGAGCTTTCCGGCCCCGTAGTAGGCGAAGATCCAGACCAGCGCGATGCGCACGGGCACCGCGGCGACATCGGTGCCCAGGACCGTGGGATCGGTCCGGAACAGGAGCGACAGCCCGGCACGGACTCCCTCCTGGCGGTGGGACGACACGACCGGTTCCATCAGACCCCCACCCCGTCGGGACGGGCGGCGATCGGCCGACGTGGCTCGACGGGGCCGGGAGGTGCGTCGTCGTCGACAGGCACGGGACGGAACGGGCCCCACAACTGGGCGAGGAGCACCGCCAGGTGCCGGGGTCGGTCACCGGCGTGCTCGACACGGAGCGGGCGACCGGGCAGGCCGGTGTCCGTGCGGACCGTCGCCTCGGTCGGGAAGACGGCGCGGCGGGCGAGCTGGTCCCACACCGTCAGGGCGAAGCCGAGGTTGACGTCCTGCGGGCCGTCCAGCTTGTGGTGGATCCGGTGGTAGTTCGGACTCACGAAGATCCGCTCCAGGGGTCCGAAGCCGAGGTTCGTGTTCGAGTGCTCGAGGGCGACGAACCCGGCGTAGGCGACGAGCAGGACGGTCGGCACGACACCGTTCGCCAGGAGCACGATCCCCGGGACGAGGGCGATCAGGTAGGAGACGTGGATCAGCGGATGGGTGCGGAAGACGGTGAGCACGCTCATGTCCTCCTGGGAGTGGTGCAGCTCGTGGAACCGCCACAGCACCCGTATCCGGTGGTTGCCGAGGTGCGCCAGCCAGTTGCACCCGTCCATCGCCACGAAGATCATGCCGATGACCACCCAGTGCGGGGCCCACCCGGCCCGGGGCAGGACGACCCACGGCAGCGACCGCTGCGCCACGTCGGCGAACGAGAGCGAGAGCGCCACCACGAGGGGCGCCACGAGTGTGGCGTTCAGCAGCGCGTAGAGCGCGTCCTGTCGATGGCCGCGGGCGACGAGTGCCCGTCGCTGCGCGGGACGCACCCGCTCGGCCACGAGGAGGACCGCCAGGATGGCGAGGGTCACCGGCCCGATGAGCACGGCGCGCAGACCGGTCATCGACGCCGCGAAGCCGGCGCCGCCCCAGCCGTCCGCCCATCCGACCCCGATCAGGGCCACCGCCGCCGCGGCGACCGAGACGGCCGGCAGGTAGGTGCGCCGGGTCCGCGTCGGTCGGCGCCGGTCCGCCACGGGGATGTCCGGACCCGACTTCGTCCCGGCCGACGTGCGCCCGGGCGTCCCGGGGTCCGGAGTCCCCTCGACGGCCCGTGCGTCGACCCGGGAGCTAGAAGCCGACGCCACCTCCACCCCCTCCCGCGCTCGTCGTCGAGGTCGGGGTACCCGCGGGCGCCGAACCGGACGTGCTGAGCACGAACCAGGTGCCGTCGACCCCCTGGCCCTTGTCCGTTCCCGGAGCGGTGTCGCCCTCGTAGTAGTAGAGCCGGTGCCCCTGGTAGGTGACCTGGGTCGTCCCGTCCGGCCGGCTGGCCGTGGACACGTTCCCCGACACCCCGGACGGGAGGATCGGCGTCGTCCCGGACGGGACCACCAGCGGCGGCCAGACGGCGGCGCACTGGCCGGTGCAGGAGGTCGCTCCCGACGTGTCCGTCGTGAAGTAGTAGAGGGTCCGCCCGTTGGGCCCCGTCAGGACGGATCCGACCGAGGGGAGCGTCGACGACTCGAGCCGGAGCGACGCCGAGGCGCCCGTGGTCGTCGACGATGCGCCCGTGGTGGTCGGCGAGCTCTGCGAGGAGCCGCAGGCGGACGCCACCAGGCCGGCCACGGCCACGAGCGGGACGATCAGGAGCGCGGGTCGGTGTCGGCTGCCGGTCCGGCGCCTGGGGACTCGGGCATTCAGTGCGGGAGGTAGGTTCGTCATCGTCGGTGTGTACCGACGTCGGAGCCGAATCGTTCACCGGGATCGCACGGTTCCCGATGGCCCCGTCCTGGCGGCATACTGCAGGGGACCCTTGCGACCGGCCGTGGGGAGCCGACCATGCCCGAGCTACCCGAGATGCAGGCCCTCGCCGAGCGCCTCGACACCGCCGTCGCCGGACGCGTCGTAAGCGGGGTCGATCCCCTCGGATTCACCGCGCTGAAGACGGTGTCCCCTGCGCCGGACGAGCTGGTCGGCCACACGGTCGCGGGCGTCGGCCGGCGCGGCAAGTACCTGGTGCTCACCCTCGACGACGGCGTCCGGATCCTCGTCCACCTGTCCCAGGCCGGCCGGCTCGACATCGAGAGCCCCGCCAAGGCCACCCGGCCCAAGGGCAGCGTGCTGCGCCTGCGGTTCGACGATGGGTCCGCCGTCCTCGTGCGCGAGCACGGAAGCCAGCGCAAGGCCGGGTGGTGGGTGCTGGGCCCGGGGGACGACGGGCCGCTGGCCAACCTCGGGCCCGAGCCCGACGACGAGGCGTTCGCCGCCCTGCTCCTGACCAGCGACTCGAACCGCCGGATCCACACGGTGCTGCGCGACCAGCGGACCCTGGCCGGACTCGGCCGGGGCTACGTCGACGACGTCCTGAACGCCGTCGGCCTCTCCCCCTTCACCCCGGTGCGGTCACTCTCGGAGCAGCAGCGATCGGACCTGGTCGCCTCCATCCGGGCGACCCTCGCCGACGCGCTGGCTCAGGAGCGGGAGCGTACCGGCGGGCTCTCCGAGCCCAAGCTGGGCGGGCGGTTCGCCGTCCACAACCGGGCCGGCCAGCCCTGCCCGCGCTGTGGTCGGCCGTTGCTGCGCGTCTCCTACGAGTCCTACGAGATCGTCTATTGCAGCCACTGCCAGACGAACGGTCGCACACTCGCCGACCGTCGGATGTCGCGCCTGCTCCGGTGACGGCAGCCCGCCACCACGCCGTCAGTCGGAGGCGATCGCCGCCAGGACGTCGAGCTTGGCGGCCCGACGGGCCGGCCAGGATGCCGCCGCCAACCCGAGCAGGGCGGCGATCACCAGGAAGACGACCAGGCTGGCGTAGGGGACCACGATGTCGGTGATCCCCTGCTTCTTCAGCGCCGCGGACAGTGCCACCCCGAGGCCCGTTCCGAGCAGCAGGCCGATGACCGCCCCGAAGATCGAGAGGATCACCGCCTCGGAGCGGATCATCGCCCGCACCTGACGGCGACGCATGCCGACCGCCCGCAGCAGGCCGATCTCGTGGGTCCGCTCGAAGACCGACAACATCAGGGTGTTCACGATCCCGATCAGGGCGATGAGCACGGCCAGGGCCAGCAGCACGTAGATGATCCCGAGCAGCTGGTTGACCTGGGCCTGCTGGGTCTTCTTGAACTCGGCCTGGGTCTGCACCTTCACGTTCGGGAAGGGGCTGAGGCCGGACCGCACCGCGTGCTGCGCCGACGGTCTGGTGCCGTCCGCCGTCGTGATGAGCACGGCCGCCGGCAGCGGGTTGTCGAAGTGGTCGGCGAAGAAGCGACCTCCCACCAGGTAGCTCCCGAACACGGCATTGGGTTTGTAGATCCCGCCGATCCGGATCGTCCCGGCACCGGTCCGGGCGAACGTGACCTTCTCCGAGTCGCCGACGGCCAGGTCCTTGGAGTCGGCCGTGGTGGTGTCGATCAGCAGTTGGCCATCGGCCAGGGCCTGCTCGGCACTGCCCGACACCATCCGCAGGTTGATCGTCCGCGCCAGTCCCGGGGTGGTGACGCCACCCAGCGTCGACACCGTGTCGCCCAGGAGGAACTGTCCGGTGTAGACGGTGGTGACGGCCACCACCCCGGGGATCGCTGCCGCGGTGGTGGCGACGGAGTCACTCATCTGCGTCGCCGGACCGCCGCCGCTGCCACTGGTGACGATGTAGTCGGCGCGCACCGCCTGGTCGATGCTGGCGGTGGCCGACTGTGACAGCGACGCCCCGAAGACGGCGATCGTGGAGACGAGCGCCAGTCCGACCATGAGCGCGGCGGAGGTCTGGGCGGTGCGCTTCGGGCTCCGCATCGAGTTCTCCCGGCCCAACTTGCCCGACGGTCCGAGGAGCGCGGCCAGCGGGCGCCCGATCACACCCGACATCGGTCGGGCGACCAGCGGCGCCAGCATGCCCACGCCGAGGAAGATGGCCACGGCGCCGACACCGACCAGCTGGATCGCCGGTGCGGTCAGGCCGACCCCGAGGAGGACGACACCGCCCGCCAGCAGCAGCGAGCCGGTCACCACGCGTCGCGTGGACGACTGGTCGG